>NZ_JBFROH010000044.1:0-36509 GCF_041471425.1 Vibrio sp. 10N.261.52.C2
ATCCGCGATGAACCTTTTTTTATTAGCTTCGACTTATAATGGTTTTACCTAATTCTTCTAATTTGGATATGTTGATATTCGAACCTTCACGCTTCCGTAGTAGTTCGAAGATCTAGTCGAACAGGAAGGTCTTTTGGCTTTCTATATGTGGAATATTTAAGCTGTTACTTCTTGCCTTGGATGATATTTGACCGTAGATGTGTAAGTACTTACTTATCCCAGCCTCTTTTATAAACAATCAACAGCACAATCCCCACTTCTTTATGAGAATTATTCTCAATATTTTGTTACATTTTGGTCGTTATTACTAAAAGGCAACAAATATGGATATTTCCCGTCGTAAGTTTATTCAATCATCTCTCGCTATATCTGCACTAACTGTTTTGCCTGCTTGTTCTATGAAGCAGTCTCTTGATGGGCAAGGTAAGTATGTTTATGACTTAACTGCTGAACCTTCAACAGCTGAGTTGGTGACGGGATTTAATACCAATGTTTTAGCCTTTAATGGACAGATCCCTGCTCCGACAATTCGATGTCGACAGGGTGAAAAGGTCACGATCCGCTTTACGAATAAGCTATCAGAGCCGACGACTATCCATTGGCATGGCTTAAGAATTCCTATCGAAATGGACGGTGTTCCCTTCTTAAGTCATCCACCGATCATGCCAGGTGAAACATTCATTTATGAGTTTACGCCGCCAGATGCTGGCACATTTTGGTATCACCCACATATGAATAGTGTCAAGCAGCTTGGTATGGGCTTAGTTGGTCTTATTATCGTAGAAGAGAATATTCCAGTGCAGTTTGATGAAGAGCATGCACTGATGCTTAAGCATTGGCACATCGATAAACAGGGTCAATGGAAAGACTTAATGATTCCACGACTAAGTGCTCGTATGGGTACTCCAGGAGAGTGGAGTAGCGTCAATGGTGTTCATGAACCTGTATACCAATTAAAGCAGTACGCAACGACTCGACTGCGTATCGCGAATGTCGATAATACGATCACTTATCCTATTGCTGTAGAAGGGGCTGAGGCATGGGTGATTGCCATTGATGGTAATCCTGTAAAGACGCCATATAAACTGACTCAACATAAAATCGGCCCAGGGATGCGCGTGGATATTGGACTGATAGCGCCCAAAGTAGGCGAGCGAGTTAATGTTCTTCAAATGAAGGGCCGCTTTCCTTTCTCTTTATGTGAGTTCGAGGTAGTCGATTCCCCCCTTACTGAAGGGCGTTTATTGCCATTGTTGCCTCTTAACCCTGTACCTAATCTAGATCTTGCTAATGCTGAAGAGATCGATTTTGTGTTCGAGTGGGAAGGTGCGGTATCACCAGTTTCTAAAGATGGGAAATCGATGCCTAAGTTTTGGCTTACTAATAAAAGAGCATGGGAAGGAATGAGCAAAGACAATATTCCTGAACCGTTGACGACTTTAGAGTTAGGTAAGACTTACATATTCGATCTAAAGAACGTCACCCAATACCATCACCCGATCCATATTCACGGTCATACATTCACTGTATTGGAACTTGATGGGAAGAAAGTTGAAGAGCCTTTCCATACCGATACAGTGTTACTTGGAAAAAACGGCCGAGCTAAAGCTGCATTTGTTGCAGATAACCCTGGCCGCTGGATGTACCACTGTCATGTTATAGAACACATGAAAACGGGTTTAATGGGATACATTGAAGTTAAGTGACACCTGTAACGTTTAATATTTGCGCATGCATTCTTAGTTTCTACCCTCGCTTTTATCGGCGTTAAAGCTAGAATATAGGGATTATTGTTTGGGAGGATTCATGGGTCAGTTATCTATTCTAGGTTTTATCGCCATCGGTGGTGCGTTTGGTGCTTGTTCACGTTACTTGATTTCAGAGTTATGCGTTGTGATGTTAGGACGTGGTTTTCCTTACGGTACGATGACTGTTAACGTGATTGGCTCTTTGATTATGGGATTGCTCATCGCCGCGTTTGAAAATGAGATGGTCGCGACGGAACCGTGGAGACAAATTATCGGTCTTGGTTTCCTAGGAGCACTGACTACATTTTCTACGTTTTCTATGGATAACGTACTTCTTATGCAGCAGGGCGCTTTCTTTAAGATGGGACTCAATGTGCTACTCAACGTGGTACTCAGTATTTCAGCGGCATGGATCGGCTTCCAACTTTTGATAAAGTCTTAAAACTTTCTTACGATTTGTTAACAACTCGGCTTGGTTTATCCAAGCCGTTTTTATATACTCGATCGAACTTGTCGGAGTGCCATATGGCTGAGACCGTTAACTCGGGATCCGTTGAACCTGATCAGGCTAATACCTGCGAAGGGAACAAGAGTAGATATCTAACTAGAATCCTTCTAGAGATCTATCTCCAGATCACAACTGTATTTCTTACCGTGATCCCTCTTGTAGCATCTAATCCGTCAAGCATTTTTATCCCTATAAATAATGGCTAAAAGCCAAGGAAAAATGCTATGTCGACTCGTAAACAAGCAAGACTGGAAGCGAAGAATTTCATTGATTCTTTATCCGTACAACCCTATCCAAACTCAAAAAAAGCTTACATCCAAGGATCTCGAGAGGACATTCAAGTCCCTGTCCGAGAAATATCACTCGCTGATAGCCTTGTTGGTGGTAGCAAAAAAGAGCCTGTATTCGAACCTAATGTACCCATTCAAGTTTACGATACCTCAGGTGTTTACACAGACCCTACACATCAAATAGACCTGTATAGCGGTCTTCCTAAGTTGCGAGAGCAATGGATTGAAGAGCGTGGTGATACGGAACTGTTAGACGACGTAAGCTCTGTTTACACCAAAGAACGTTTAGAAGATGAAACTCTAGACGACCTTCGCTACGGCAACCTGCCTAGAATTCGTCGCGCGACAGACAACCAATGTGTTACTCAGCTGCACTATGCTCGTCAGGGTATTATCACACCTGAAATGGAGTACATTGCCATACGTGAGAACATGGGACGCCAGAAGTTCGCTGATGAGCAGCTTAACCATCAACATCCTGGCCATAACTTTGGTGCAAATCTGCCGAAAGAAATTACTCCTGAGTTCGTGCGTAAAGAGGTTGCTGAAGGTCGAGCTATTATCCCTTCAAACATCAACCACCCAGAATCAGAACCGATGATTATTGGTCGAAACTTCTTAGTGAAGGTGAACGCTAATATCGGTAACTCTTCAGTAAGCTCTTCGATTGAAGAAGAAGTTGAGAAGCTAGTATGGTCGACTCGCTGGGGTGGCGATACCGTGATGGACCTTTCTACTGGTCGTAATATTCACGAGACTCGCGAATGGATCCTACGTAGTAGCCCAGTACCAATTGGTACGGTTCCTATGTATCAAGCGCTTGAAAAAGTGAATGGCGTTGCGGAAGACCTTAACTGGGAAGTGATGCGCGATACCTTGATTGAACAAGCAGAGCAGGGTGTTGATTACTTCACTATTCATGCTGGCTTGTTGCTTCGCTACGTTCCTATGACCGCTAAACGTGTGACTGGTATTGTCTCTCGTGGCGGCTCCATCATCGCGAAATGGTGTCTTGCTCATCACCAAGAAAGTTTCCTTTATACCCACTTCCGTGAGATCTGTGAGATCTGTGCGAAGTACGATGTTGCTCTGTCATTAGGTGATGGTTTACGCCCGGGCTCAATTGCGGATGCCAATGATGAGGCTCAATTCTCGGAGTTACGTACTCTAGGTGAGTTGACTAAAGTGGCTTGGGAGTACGACGTTCAGGTGATCATTGAAGGCCCTGGACATGTACCAATGCACTTAATCAAAGAGAACATGGATGAGCAGTTAGAGCACTGCCATGAAGCACCTTTCTATACTTTAGGTCCACTGACGACAGATATTGCCCCTGGTTATGACCATATTACCTCTGGAATTGGCGCGGCCATGATTGGTTGGTACGGCTGTGCGATGCTGTGTTATGTAACCCCTAAAGAGCACCTAGGCTTACCAAATAAAGAAGATGTGAAGACTGGCTTGATTACTTACAAGCTAGCAGCACACGCAGCGGACCTCGCTAAAGGACATCCGGGCGCACAAATCCGAGATAATGCATTATCAAAGGCACGTTTTGAATTCCGTTGGGAAGACCAATTTAATCTAGCTTTAGATCCTGAAACCGCGCGTTCTTTCCATGATGAAACTCTGCCACAAGAGTCGGGCAAGGTTGCTCACTTCTGCTCAATGTGTGGACCTAAATTCTGTTCGATGAAGATTTCTCAAGAAGTTCGAGAGTATGCGAAAGATACAGAACAAGTAGCCGCGGATCAGGCTATCGAGATTAAGATGCTAGATAACCCGCTGGAAGGGATGCGTCAAAAATCACAAGAGTTCCGTGATACTGGCTCTGAACTTTACCACCCTGCAGTAGGTGCAAAAGAAGCTCAATTAGAGGAATAATGACAGTGAAGATTCTCATCCCATCTCAAAATATTGAGTTAACGGGAGAGGTGCAGAACTGTCTATTGGTTGCTAAGCGACAAGGCTTGGCAACCGATGCAGTTGAGTTGGGCGTAAGTCCAACTCAATACTTCTCTATCGTTGATTCTCAGCAGGCGTTATCTATTGGCTTCGCTCATGATCTTGATTCATTGATGGTGTGTCAGCTAGCAGAACTGAACCATGTTGTTGATTACAGCAATTCAGTCGCGCTAGCTGGTGTCCGCGATGCCTTGGCACAAACTCCGAATACCATCTATATCGGTGTCTTAGATGACTCAGCTGCATTGGATATCTGGTCACAGCTAGATTCTAATCGTGCTATCAAGAGTGAAACTCCAGCTCATCAGGAGTTAGATAGTCGTGGCCACTTTGCTTGGTTACTTACTTTGTTGGCGTTGGAATTCCCATTAGAAGATGCACTGGTTTTAGCTCGCGCAGCATCTAGTGTTTCACGTGGAACATGGCCAGCAAACTATCAAAACTTTCCTATTCCCGTTCTCGAAGATGAGCGACTGGATATTAGTGTTGGTTGGGCGCACCAAGGAACATCACTGTCGTTCCCGGAATTGAGTAAGAGTAGCCTAGGACTATACCCAGTGGTTGATGATGTTGAGTGGATCGAAAGGCTGCTCAAGCTTGGAATTAACACAGTTCAACTGCGTATTAAGAACCCACAGCAAGCAGATTTAGAACAACAAATCGCGCGATCTATCGAACTCGGTAGAGAGCACAACGCTCAGGTTTTTATCAATGACTATTGGCAATTGGCACTTAAGCATGATGCTTTTGGTGTTCATTTGGGGCAAGAGGACATCGAAGAATCCAACCTATCTCAACTGAGCCAAGCTGGTATTAAGATCGGTCTATCGACTCATGGTTATTACGAGTTGCTACGCATTGTGCAAATCAACCCAAGCTATATTGCGCTGGGGCATATATTCCCAACCACCACTAAGCAGATGCCATCGAAGCCTCAAGGACTTGTGCGTTTATCTCTCTATCAGCAGCTGATTGATACTATCCCATACACAGAAGAACTCACCGGTTATCCGACAGTTGCGATTGGTGGAATTGACCAGTCGACGGCCGCACAGGTGTGGAGTTGTGGGGTATCGAGCCTTGCTGTTGTACGTGCGATTACGTTAGCCGAAGACCCAAAACAAGTGATTGAGTTCTTCGAAGCATTAATGGCTGACCGTTCTTCAGGTTCTGCTAAAGAGGTAACTCAGGAGCTAAGTCATGCTGAATGATTTCGAATTCATTCGTTATCAACGACAACTCGCACTTCCTGAAGTGGGTGAGCAAGGGCAACGCAATCTATTAGATAGCCATGTATTGGTCATCGGTTGTGGTGGCTTAGGTAATGCTGCGGCTCTTTACCTAGCTGCTTCTGGTGTTGGAAAGATCGTGCTGGTCGATGATGATTGTGTCGATTCATCGAACCTGCAACGACAGGTCGCGTTCAGGGAAAATCAGTTAGGTTCGCCTAAGGTTGAAGCGTTGAAGCAACAATTGAGTGAGCTCAATGGTCGCAGCCAAGTAAGAACCATCAATCAACGAATGAGTGAAAGTCAGCTTGAGCTTGAAGTGATGCTAGCTCACTTAGTGTTGGATTGTACTGACAACTTCGAGTCACGCCAGCAGGTTAACCAAGCATGTTTCAGCACGAAGACCCCTTTGATTTCTGGTTCTGCAATTGGCTGGAAAGGCCAGTTTATTGTATTTGATTATCAGAATCAGAAAGGGTGCTATCACTGCTTGTTCCCGTTCAGACATCATCCACAAACGACTCGTTGTAGCGATAGCGGCATCATAGGCCCAGTTGTTGGCACCATAGGTAACCTTCAAGCTTTGGCTGCTATTCAACGTCTAACTCGTGGTGAGTTTCAGGTCGCAACACACCAACTCAAACTGTTCGATGGCCAGACGATGAATTGGCAAAACCTTATGGTCACTCAAGATAGTGAATGTCCTGTGTGCAGTGCGTCTGTAGTTAAGCATTTAGAAGAAGAAATCCAATGAGCCATATAACGATCTCGATAAACGAACAATCAGAACAAGTAGCACACTCGTCGTCTCTAGCGGACATTATCCAAGCTCTAGCATTACCTGATCTAGGTTGTGTATTTGCAATCAATAATGCGGCTGTCCCGCGTAGCCAGTGGCAACAAACGGTCGTTAATGAAGGCGACGCTATATCTCTTTTCCAAGCTATTGCAGGGGGCTAACCATGTTAACCATCGCAGATAAAACGTTTCAATCACGTCTGTTCACTGGAACCGGCAAGTTCGCCAATAAGCATTTGATGGCGAGTGCTATCGAAGCGTCAGGTTCGCAACTGGCGACCATGGCACTAAAGAGAGTCGATATTCGTTCTGAGCAAGATGACATTTTACAACCCATCATTGATGCTGGCGTGAACTTACTACCGAATACGTCAGGTGCTAAGAATGCAAAAGATGCCATCTTTGCTGCGCATTTGGCTCGTGAAGCTCTAGGCACAAATTGGCTCAAACTGGAAATTCACCCAGATCCAAAGTACTTGATGCCAGACCCTATTGAAACGCTTAAAGCCGCTGAGCAACTGGTCAAAGATGGCTTTGTTGTGTTGCCTTATTGCCATGCCGACCCTGTTTTGTGTAAGCGTTTGGAAGAGGTGGGTTGTGCGGCAGTTATGCCGTTGGGTGCGCCTATTGGTTCAAATAAGGGTATTGCGTCTGCAGACTTCTTAGAGATCATTATCGACCAAGCGAATGTCCCTGTGATTGTTGATGCGGGGATTGGTGCGCCATCTCATGCTGCTCGTGCAATGGAAATGGGCGCAGACGCTGTGTTAGTGAATACGGCTATAGCTGCATCTCAACAGCCTGTTGAGATGGCGATTGCTTTTAAGCTGGCGGTTGAGGCGGGTCGAATGGCTTATCTTGCTGGACTTGCAGGAAAAGTATCTCACGCGGTTGCTTCGAGCCCGTTAACTTCATTCCTAGACGAGTAGTATTGTTATGACGTTTGTTGATCGATTTAAACAGCTCAACTGGGATGACATTGGTATGTCTATCTTCAGTAAAACGGCAGCGGATGTTGAACGTGCTCTGAGTAAACCCAAACGCGACTTAGAAGACTTTAAGGCTCTGATCTCTCCGGCAGCAGAACCTTACTTAGAGCAGATGGCACAACAATCGCTGGCACTAACTCGCAAGCGATTTGGCAATACGATGTCGCTTTATATTCCTTTGTACCTCTCAAATTTATGCGCGAATGCGTGCACGTATTGTGGTTTCTCAATGGAGAACCGTATTAAGCGTCGAACACTTACTTTGGATGAAATTGATGCCGAAAGTGCGGCCATCAAAAAGATGAAATTCGATAGTGTATTGTTGGTGACCGGTGAGCATGAAACTAAGGTCGGGATGAATTACTTTCGACAGGTGTTGCCGAATATCAAAAAGCAATTCAACTACCTTGCGATGGAAGTGCAGCCGCTTGACCAACAAGATTACGCAGAACTTAAAACGCTTGGTTTAGATGCGGTGATGGTTTATCAGGAGACCTATCAACCAAGGACCTACGCTGAGCATCATCTACGTGGTAATAAAATGGATTTTGAATATCGTCTTGAAACCCCTGATCGCTTGGCAAAGGCGGGGATCGATAAGATAGGTATTGGTGCCTTGATTGGTTTGGAAGATTGGCGAACCGACTGCTTTTTTGTTGCTGCCCACTTAGATTACTTAGAGCGTACTTATTGGCAAACACGTTACTCAATTTCGTTCCCGCGTCTTCGTCCGTGTGAGGGTGGAGACTCTAGTGGAGGATTACAGCCTAAATCAGTCATGAACGACAAACAATTGGTTCAGCTTATCTGCGCATATCGACTCTTGAATCCTGAAGTCGAGCTATCTCTATCTACTCGTGAGTCTGCAACCTTCCGCGACAATGTGTTGCCATTGGGAATCACCAGTATGTCGGCTGCGTCAAAAACCCAACCCGGTGGTTATGCTTCTGGTGAAGAAGAACTTGAGCAGTTTGAGATAAGCGACGAGAGAAGTGCTGCTGATGTTGAGTCAATGATCCGACAGCGAGGTTTCGATCCAGTGTGGCGAGACTGGCACAGTGCCTATTCTGGTTAATCAACATATTGGTTGATGTTCCACGTGAAACATCGATGTAATGATGCAGGGAAATAAAAACGGCTACCTTTGGGTAGCCGCTTTGCTATTTGCTATTTAACTTATTAACCGAGCAAGCTCGTTTTGGGTCAGTTAAGCGCTTAGCGAAGCATTAAGCGTGAGCCAATGGAGTTGTCGATTGGCGTAACCATTCCAATGTATCACCTTCAACTAATGGGCTAACGTCGTTCCATACCTTCTGATGGTAGTCGTTCAGCCACGCCAGTTCAGGTCGTGTTAGCAAATCAACATTGATGTTGCGCTTATCGATAGGGCAACGAGTTAGCGACTCAAACGTTAGTACTGAAAAATCACCTTGAGTTGGCAGTTCAACCACGAGCTCTAGGTTTTCGATTCGAATACCAAACTCATCAGCACGGTAGTAACCCGGCTCGTTTGATAACACCATGCCTTCAACAAGCGGCACGTCGATTAGCTTCTTAGAGATACTTTGTGGTCCTTCATGAACACTTAAGAAATGACCAACACCGTGACCAGTACCATGATCGTAATCGAAGCCTTCTGCCCATAAGTGCTGACGCGCTAGGATATCAAGTTGGAAACCACGAGTACCTTGTGGGAAACGCGCACGTGCGATGCCGATGTGACCTTTAAGCGCTAACGTGAACTGCTGAATCATTTCGTCACTTGGTTGGCCAATCGCGATAGTACGAGTGATGTCGGTTGTACCATCTAAGTACTGACCGCCTGAATCGACTAGGTACAGAGTATTCAGTTCTAGCTGACCAGGTTCAGGTTGGTTCTCGTGGTTGTAGTGACACATTGCAGCGTTGCCACCTGCTGCTGAAATTGTGTCAAAACTTAAGTCCATCAGCGTTGGGTCTTGCTCACGGAACAATTGTACTTTGTCAGCTAATACCGCTTCGTTGTGTAGGTTACCTTGTGCGACTTCTGCATCAATCCAAGACAGGAATTTCGCCATCGCGACGCCATCTCGAATGTGACACGCTTTCATGCCGGCAATTTCAGTTGCGTTCTTAGCAGCTTTTGGCATTAAGCATGGGTCTGCTGCTTCAATGATATGAGCACCAGCATTTTGTAGAACCAACGTGTACCAAGCATTACTGGTACCTGAATCGACAGATACATTTTTGCCTGTTAAAGATTGAAGGCGCGCTTCAAGCTCTGATGGGTGAGAAACTCGAATACCATTACCAACGTGTGCTTCAAAGCCTGCTGGGATGCGTGCTGGGTCTAGGAAGAAATCGACGCTTTCATCGGCGTGGATGATCGCGTTGGATAACACAACAGGTAGGCGAGATACGTCCAAGCCACGAATGTTAAGCAACCAACAGATAGAATCGAGCTCGGTAAGGATAGCGGCGTCCGCACCTTTTGCTTTTAGTAAACCAGCAATCTCCGCACGTTTGCTTTCACTTGATTGACCAACGGCATTTGTTGCCATTAGGCGAACATCAGATACAACAGGCTCAGGACGGTCAGACCAAAGCTCATCAATCGGGTTTGCTGATAACGTTGTTAGCTCAACTTTCTCTGCTAGTTTTGCTTGTGCGCCTTTCAACCAAGCAGCGGTGTGCATGCGTGGGTCGAATGCAACCTTACTGCCTTGTGGCAATGAATTGATGATCCAATCTAAAGTTGGTTCTTCAATAAGGTGGCGATACTCAAATAACTCTGCTGGTACCTGCTTACGAACCTGAACGGTGTAGCGACCATCTACAAAAATAGCAGCAGTTTCACGAGTGATAACAGCGGCACCTGCAGAGCCAGTGAAACCTGTTAACCAGTGAAGTCGCTCGTTATGAGCGGGAACGTATTCACCTAGATATTCGTCTTCATGTGGAATGATAACGGCATCTAGGGTGTTTGTTTCAAGCCAAGCTCGAACCGCAGCAACGCGTTCAGCAGTGATATTGTGCATCTGTGTTTTATCCTTATTGTTAGGGTCCTTGTTAACACTCACAGTCGATGTACATGCGAGGGGACTTATTAGGTCAATAAGCTAGCGCTTTTGTTCGTTTGCTGCAAACGCTGTACGCCATTTTTATCTAAGGTGCAGAGTTTTTTCTTTGATGATATCTCGCAACCAAGTTAAGGCTGGGTCATTTTCTCTGTCACGATGCCAAAACAAAGTGTATGCCATCGGTGGGAATTCCATTGGTAAAGGTACAACCACTAAGTCGAGTTGTTTGGCGACAAGATAAGTAAAGTGGCTTGGTGCGGTAAACACAAAGTCGGTGTAGGTACACAGGCTTGCAGCGCTATTGAAGTCTGGAACAGAAATAGCGATATCACGTTGGTGACCAAGGTCGGCAAGTTTGTAGTCGAGCAGCCATCGATCGTTCCCATCACATCTTACTTGTACATGACGCTGCGCAAGGTAGGTTCCCAAATCCCATTTACCACTTAGAGCAGGGTGGTTGCGTCTTAACACACACATTTGTGCATCGCGATAGATCTCTTGTTCGCAGATGTCGTCTGGCGGCAGCATAGTTAAGCGCGCGTCGTTGATGTCGATGTCTTTGCCTGTGAGTCCGATATCTAGCTCACCAAGCTGCAGCTTCTTAAAGGTTTGTTCTGTCCACGCGTGGGTGTTGATATTGACTTTAGGTGCTTGTCGAAATATCGCCGGTAAGAAATGAGGAAGAATCAGTGGGTACACACTCTCAACGGCAGCAATGTGAAAGCTGTGGTCACTATTGTTGGGAATGAATGTCTCAGGCTGAGTGAGAACATCAAGTTGGTTGATCAACGTTTCTAACCGAGGCTTAAGGAAAACAGCTTTCGGTGTTGGACGTAGGCCATGAGCACTTCGTGTGAAAAGGGGGTCATTAAATTGTTCACGAAGCTTGGCTAGCGACTTACTCACAGCCGATTGACTCAAGCACAATCGATGCGCAGTGCGAGTGACACTCAGCTCTTCCATCAGCACCTGCAAGCAAACTAGTAGATTGAGGTCGAGGCGTGATAGTTTCTCGATATTCATGTGAGTTTCCTATTTGGAATAATGCTAATGAGTATATGCCATTTTTGTTCATATCTTTAGTTGGTTATTATGCACCTAAATTAACTCATTCGGAGAATCTTGTGCCTTCTAACGCGCTTCCAACCCCTAGTAAACTGCAGGTTGCTTTGTTGGCAATGCTGGTTCTATTTAGCCCTCTGGCTATAGATATTTATCTTCCAGCTCTGCCACAAATTTCAACAGCGTTTCACGTGGAACACGCACTAGCACAAGATACGATTACTTGGTTTTTATTCGCCATGGGTGTCGGGCAATTATTTGCAGGCCCTTTGGCTGATAAGTTAGGACGTCGAACCGTTGCATTGGGAGGTGTTAGTATCTATGCATTGAGTGCTTGCTTGGCGTGGGCAGCTCAATCGATTGATATGATGCTAATAGCTCGGCTGCTACAAGGCTTAGGAGCTTGTGCGACTTCTGTAGCAGCCTTTGCGACGGTTCGCGATCTATTTGGCCCTGAGAAGAGTGGCCGTATGATCAGTTACCTCAATGGTGCCATTTGCTTTATTCCTGCACTAGCACCGATTCTGGGTGCTTGGTTAACTCAACAGTTTGGCTGGCGCTCGAACTTCAGCTTCATGGCTGTGTTCGCTGTCGTGGTTGGCACCATTCTGTTTTTCCAAATGAAAGAGTCTAATCCGGCGACAGAAAAGGTCGCGGTGTTCAAACTTGAGCGTTACTGGTCGGTATTGAAAACACCATCATTCATCTTCCATGCAACCTTATGCTTGATGGCGATGGCGGTCATTCTTGCTTACGTTACCTCTGCACCTGTTGTGCTGATGGAAAACCTAGGTTTGACGATGAATGAGTTTACATTCTGGTTTGGCATCAACGCGGTTATCAACATCACGGCTGCATTCACTGCGCCGAAGTTTATGGATCGTTTTGGTACTTACAAAGCATTGGTTGTCGGTATTTCAACGCTTGGCTTAGCGGGTGTGGTTATGTTGGTGCTTGCTGAGCATGCTAGCGCGATCGCATTCATGCTGCCGATTTTCCTATCTTCAGTTGGCTTCGCTTGGATTCTTGGTGCCGCAGCCGGTAAGGCACTTGAACCTTTTGGTGACCGTGCGGGTACCGCAGCTGCGTTGCTTGGCTTGTTCCAAATGAGCGGTTCAGGACTGCTTGTTGGTACGATGCAACGTCTTGATTTAACGTCTCAAGTGATGATTGCTCTGCAAATGTTCCTTATTGTTCCTGCATTGTTAGTGCTTGCGAGCAAAGCGGGTAAGTCGTGGCACACGACGTTTGCTAAGGCATAAGTCTCAAGGGTGACAAAATATACAAATGGCGGTTTGCGAAACGTTAAAACATGGTATATTTGTCACTCATTGAAACGTTAGTCCCCAACGGAAAATACTGTAATGTCATTAACAACCTACGAAATGGCGCGCATCTTAGAACAAATGGAAGATGCACCTGAAAAGGTCATGTTTGGTAAATTGCTTAAAGAGCTAGGAAACCAAAGTGAAGAGCGTATTCGCAGTGCGGCAAAACAAGTTCCAATTGATACTTTGCGAGATATCATTTACCAATTTCAACGCGTGGTTGAATCTCGTAAAGGTGAACAAGTTCAGCTACTAGCAAAAGAGCTAGCCGAGCAAGGTATCTCTGCTGAAGAGCTACAAGCTTTTCTAAACAAGTAGTTTATTCCAGATAAAAAGAAACCACTCAATTGAGTGGTTTTTTGCATTTTGGACCTATGTAAATTTAGAGGCTATGGAAAAGAGCTTTAGCTTTTGAACTGCGCTTTTAAGATTCTATCCAATGAAAATGGTCCTGCTCCCCATACCACGACGATAAGAATCATTAATCCCCAAAGCTGATGATCATAGAAGCCTTGCGCCCACAATACAGGGTATGACACGACGGCCATGATATTGAAAACGAACAGCACTGCAGCCATTGGTCGGGTTAACAAGCCAAGCGCTAAGAATACCGGCAAAATCAATTCAGCTGCGGTACCCATGTAAGCGGCCAATTCCCAAGGCAAAAGAGGCACTTGGTATTCCAATTCAAACAAGTAAAGGGTGCTATCCCAAGTGGCTAGTTTGGTGAGTCCTGAATTAAAGAAGACCCATGCCACCCATAGGCGACAAAACAGAAGTAGTACGGGAACAAAAAGTGCCTGTGATTTCTCAATCAAACTGTCGTATTGAGCCATCATGTTCGTGACTGTGTTGTTATCCATATTATGTCTCCAATTCGGCATTGATTGAAAAGCCTGAGATGACGTTCAGTGTCATGACAGTATTCAGATGTTGTAGTAGTAAAGGGTCTATCGCTGAGAGCGTTTGACCCGATTGCAATTCAGTTAATAGTTGGTGGCTTTCTTGCGTCAAACGATGGCTCTCAACCTGTGAATTTTCCGCTCGGATTAACACCCCAAATTCAGGTTGCTTGATGTCTAACCCATCGAGTTGTTGCTGGTAGATAGCCTGCTCAAGCGCGATAATCGTATAGCTAGAATTAACTAGCGTTATTGAATCTTTGAGATGAAAGACTAAAGCGCCTTGTTGTTCTTGTGGTACATCAGCTAAACGAGAAAGAGGACGTTGGTCGACATGTGATTCTGAAACGCATCTCACCAAGCTATCTTTTTGCCATTCATACAAAGCCACTTCACCGAGATAAGGTGCAGCCTCGATAACCGCAGGAAAGGCTTGGATAGTTTGTTCAAAGTGTTCACCGTAACTACTGACATCACCAGAGGTTGATGGATAACTTAAGACATGTTGACGAGCCATTTGTTGGAAGCACTCTTCACCAACCAGCATTTCAGTGAGTGGGTAGGTTGCTGCCAGTACTTCGCTCAAGCTAATCACAAAGTTATTTCGGTAGATCTGTATGCGCTGTTCATCGGTAAAGTGGTCGCTCACTATGTCGCAGTGCTCACCATTGTTGTGATAGCGTAGGGCGTTAGCAAACTCCGATTGCACATTAGCTAAAGAGTGGCTCATGATGCGCGACTCCTTTGGTTAAACTTGTCGTGTTGATACAAAATATCACTGGCTTTGGCCGCTTCAGCCAATAAAATTGGTGGCTCTGGGATATCTAAATCCCACTCTATCAAGGTATGGCGCGAACCATGTTGTTCTATCCATTGCGTGTAGAGTTGCCATACTTCGTCACAGACAGGCTTGCTGTGGGTGTCTATCCAGATCTCACCTTGTTCGAGTTTCTTTTTGGTAAAACCTGCCAAGTGAATCTCTTCAACTTTGTCTGCTGGTATTCCGTTTAAGTACTCTTCACAACTAAAGCCATGATTAAAAGATGAGACGAAAATATTATTGAAATCGAGCAGTAGGCGACACTCAGTACGCTTTTGTACCTCAGCCAAAAACTCCCACTCAGGAATAGTAGAATGCTTGAAGGATAGGTAGCTCGATGGGTTCTCAATCAACATCGGGCGTTGCAAGCTGTCTTGAACCTCGATGACATTACGACAGAAGACTTCCAATGCTTCTTCTGTGTAAGGCAGCGGTAGCAAGTCATTGAAGTAATGACCACCTGTCTGACTCCAACTGAGATGATCAGAAACCAAGAAGGGTTCGATATCATCAATGAGCTCTTTTAATTGCACAAGATGATGTTGATTGATGCGCTCAACAGAACCTAGCGACAACCCAACACCGTGACAACTGATGTTGTGTGCGTGACGAATTTCTCTGAGTTGTTGTCGTTGCGGTGATTGAGCTAAGAAGTAGTTCTCGCTGTGAACTTCTAACCAACTTACTAAGGCTGGATTTTGGCTAAAGAAGTCCAAGTGCGGTGTTCTAAGGCCAACCCCTGCGTAGGGGTGAAGAGTTTGAGTCACAACGATTCTCCTAACAAGAAGTGGAGGTGAGCTGAATGTCAGCTCACCATACTAAGCAGCTCAATTATGATGATTGAGTGTTACCACCTGATAATTTGCCACATAGCCCTTTAGGTACGACTACGAACGCATCGGATTGGTTGTCTTCTTTTGCTGTACCCGCACATGAGCTTGTTTTGGTTGCACAATCATTTTGGCCAGCTTTTGCCACGCCGTAGCATTTTTCTTTTGCTGCTGCTTCCGCAGGTGCTGATGTAAGAACTGCACCGCCGAACGCTAGTACACTTGTGATTGCAGCTGTAACAGCAAGATTAGAATTTTTCATAGTCATTCCCTCTAGGACTTAATAGTATTTTCATATCGCAGGTTAATGGATTGTTAACTTGCTTACTAAAAAGGATTGGAACAACCGGGAAATAATTTCACGGCATTATAAAAAATATCAACATTAATGATGTTTCATCTCTTAAGTTATTGAATTAATGATGTTAATTTTTGATTGTTTTTTCTTCTTATTATCCTAAACGCAGCCTAGTGTTTAGGTTATAATCAACTTTTATGTATAAATACCCAGTAGTGAGCATATCCAATGATAGATCCTTCGCTTTTACTCGATGGCCTAAACGATAAACAACGTGAGGCGGTCGCGGCACCTTTAGAAAACCTACTTATTCTGGCAGGTGCAGGCAGTGGTAAAACGCGAGTGTTGGTGCATCGTATTGCTTGGCTGCAAAGCGTAGAGCAAGCATCGCCGTTCTCTATTATGTCGGTTACCTTCACCAACAAAGCGGCAGCAGAGATGCGTGGTCGTATTGAAGAGTTGATGATGGGTAGTTCGTCAGGCATGTGGAACGGCACCTTCCACGGTATTTGTCACCGCATCCTTCGTGCTCACTACCTAGATGCAAAACTGCCAGAAGATTTCCAGATCATTGATTCTGATGATCAGATTCGTTTGCTACGCCGCTTAATCAAGGCGCAAAACCTTGATGAAAAGCAGTGGCCTGCCAAGCAAGCTTCTTGGTGGATCAATGGTAAGAAAGACGAGGGATTACGCCCAAGTCACATTGACGCCTACCATGATCCAATAACTCAAACGTGGTTAAAGATCTATTCTGCTTACCAAGAAGCATGTGACCGTGCTGGCTTGGTCGACTTTGCGGAAATCTTGCTGAGATCGCATGAGCTATTACGCGATAAGAAACACATCCGAGAGCACTACCAAGCACGCTTTAAGCATATCCTTGTCGACGAATTCCAAGATACCAACAACATCCAATACGCTTGGCTTCGCATGATGGCTGGCCCAGATTGTCGCGTGATGATCGTAGGTGATGATGACCAATCTATCTATGGTTGGCGTGGTGCGAAGATCGAAAATATTCAGAAGTTCTTGGATGAATTCCCAGGAGCTTCGACGGTTCGACTTGAACAAAACTACCGTTCAACTAAAACCATTCTGCAGGCGTCGAACGAGCTTATCTCGAACAACACCGAACGTATGGGTAAAGAGCTGTGGACCGATGGTAACGATGGCGAGCCAATCTCTGTGTACTCAGCTTATAACGAGCTAGATGAAGCACGTTTCACGGTCAGCAAAATCAAAGAGTGGCAAGAGAAAGGCGGTGCGTTAGAAGATACCGCGATGCTTTATCGTAATAACGCCCAATCTCGTGTTCTTGAAGAAGCTTTGATCCAAGGTGGTCTACCTTACCGAATCTACGGCGGCATGCGATTCTTCGAGCGTCAAGAAATCAGAGACGCCTTGAGCTACATGCGCCTCATGAGCAACCGCAGTAATGATGCCGCGTTTGAACGTGTGGTTAATACGCCAACGCGTGGCTTGGGTGATAAAACGTTAGAAACGATTCGTCTTGCTGCTCGTGATCGTGGTGCAACCATGTGGGAAGCCAGTGTTGCCTTGATAGAAGAGCAAGTGCTACCCGGTCGTGCTGCGGGCGCATTAAGTCGTTTTATCGAGCTGATTAATGCGCTTGAAGATGACACGCTAGAACTTAGCCTGCATGAACAAACCGACCACGTGATTAAATCGTCGGGTCTGTTTGCGATGTACGAGCAAGAGAAGGGTGAGAAGTCGAAGGCTCGTATTGAGAACTTGGAAGAATTGGTAACGGCAACGCGTCAGTTTGAAAAACCAGAAGAAGCGGATGAGATGAGCATGCTTACTGCTTTCTTGACTCATGCAGCGTTAGAGGCGGGTGAAGGTCAGGCTGATGAGTTTGATGACGCGGTTCAGCTCATGACTCTGCACAGTGCCAAAGGCCTAGAGTTCCCAATGGTGTTCATGGTGGGTGTCGAAGAAGGCATGTTCCCAAGCCAGATGTCGGCCGAAGAAGCGGGGCGTTTAGAAGAAGAGCGTCGCCTGTGTTACGTAGGCATGACCCGTGCGATGGAGAAGCTTTACATCACTTATGCTGAGATGCGTCGTCTGTACGGTCAGGACAAATATCATAAGCCATCACGTTTTATTCGTGAGCTGCCAGAAACCTGTCTGGATGAAGTGCGTATGAAAGCGCAAGTCAGCCGCCCTGCAAGCAGTGGTCGCTTTAGCCAAACCGCTGTGAAAGAGAACTTCAATGAAACAGGCTTTAGCTTGGGCTCTCGCGTGAAGCACCCTAAGTTTGGTGAAGGCACCATCATCAACTTCGAAGGAAGTGGCCCACAAAGCCGAGTTCAAGTGGCGTTTAATGGTGAAGGGATTAAGTGGTTAGTAACGGCTTACGCGCGTTTAGAGCAGCTTTAATCTATTACTTCAGCATCTAATAACCGTTCATTATTGAAAACAAAAAGAGCAGCCAATGGCTGCTCTTTTTTATTGCGTACCGCTTTAAGCGGTCATAATACATGACTGACTAGAAGGGATCTTACAGTGCTTCAAGTGCCGCTTCGTAGTTTGGTTCTTCAGTGATCTCTGCAACCAACTCACTGTGTGTTACCACACCCTTTTCATCAACAACGACAACTGCACGTGTTGTTAGGCTTGCTAGTGGACCTTCAGCAATCGCTACGCCGTAGTCTGATGCGAATGTAGGAGAACGGAAAGTTGAAGCGTGTTGAACGCCTTCAATGCCTTCTAGTTCACAGAAGCGGCCCGCAGCAAACGGTAGGTCAGCAGAAATACAAACAACAACCGTGTTCTCAAGTTCTGCTGCTTTTGCGTTGAACGTACGTACGCTCGTTGCACAAGTTGCTGTGTCGATACTTGGGAAGATGTTTAGAACCACTTTCTTGCCTTCAAGAGAAGCAAGAGTCAGTTCAGAAAGGTCGCCTGCAGTTAGTGCAAAGCTTGGTGCTTGTTCGCCAGTTTGTGGGAATGTGCCAGTTAGCGGTACAGCAGCGCCTTTGAAGGTAACGTGTGACATGAATTTGTCCTTAGTTTACTTATGGTTATGAAACTAGTTGAGCCTAGTAAGACTTACGTTACTCGGAAGTGGTTAAGAAGTGAATTATTTAAATGTCAGAATTGTAATCAAAGGTCTTTGATTTATTTGTTTTAGGGGAAGAAAAGGTGAGACGACAGATAAAGAAAAACCCCGAGAGCTTGCGCTCATCGGGGTCTATAGTCTTACTCGCAGCAATCCGGCTACTAAGTGTGCTCCATGCATCAAATCCATGATAGTGTGCTGTTATCCTTCAGCGTATTCCTTTCGTCGCCTTCCTAGCGGTGTCCTTGATCTTATCCTGATCTGCCAACAATCCTCGTTAGCGCGCGTCACTTGTTCCTTGAGCGGTGTCCTTTACATCATCCTGATGTTCAGTCCTTTCCTCGTCCAGAGGTGTCCATTGTCTTTCCTTAGTAGCAACCATCCTAGTTACTATTGCGTCCATTCAATGTCCATTTCGCTATCCATGCCGATTATTCATCCTGAGTAATCGAATCTTCATCCTGAAGATAACCAAGTCCTTGGCGTTTCCTGTTCCGTGTCAGCATCCTTCCGACACCATTCATATTACCGATTCCTTATTTATCAGCAATGGTGCATAAGCGAATTTCTATATAATTATTTGAATGATAAATGTACGTATTGTTTTATTTCAATTGGTTACAATATCTAGGTGCTTAATTTCGCAGTTAAATATCGATATTTACTCACTGCCTTGTGAGAGATCTCGCACAAGACAGGGAGTAAAAAGGGAGTATTTTCCCTTATTGGCCAATGGCAGCACCTTCACGACGAGGGTCTGCAGCACCTTCTAGACCATCTTTTGTGATGCGAATAGCGTGTAAACCCGAGTTAAGATCGCGAACGTTGACCTCAAATCCCATCTTTTCTAGCTCAGGTTTGAAGTTTTCCGCTGATGTTCCTTTTTCCAAATCTAAGGTACCGAAGCGATTTAGGAAGTGTGGTTGGTTGATCGCTTGTTGGATATCCATGTCCCATTGGGTGTGAGCAATGATCGCTTGTGCCACATAACCGATGATACGGCTGCCTCCCGGAGAGCCAATTGCCATGTAAGGTTTATCGTCTTGCATGATGATGGTCGGTGCCATTGAAGAACGTGGGCGCTTACCCGGTTCAAGTCGGTTCGCGATAGGTTTGCCATCGTTATGAGTCTTGAATGAGAAGTCGGTTAGTTCGTTATTGAGTAGGAAACCTCTAACCATCAAACGTGAGCCAAAGGCATTCTCAATAGTGGTAGTCATCGATACGACATTGCCATCACTATCGACAATGTTGAAGTGGCTGGTGGACGGCAACTCAATAGAAACATCTTGGCTTCTCTGCATGGCGTGATCCCACGGTGGGGTGCCTGAAGGTGCGCTGTCTAATGCCTTACCTGCGGTAATTAACTGAGCACGCTCCTGCAAATAGTCAGTATTCACTAACCCTTGGGTTGGCATAGGCACATAATCTTGGTCTGCCATGTACATACCACGGTCTGCAAAGGCTAAGCGAGAAGCGTCTGCTAACACTTGCCAAGATTTTGCGTCGTTTGGCCCCCATGATTTGAGGTCAAACTGCTCAGTCATTGCAAGGATTTGTCCAACCGTTAACGCACCTGAACTTGGTGGCCCCATTCCGCAAATATCGTAGCTTTCATAAGCAGAACAAACCGGTTCGCGCTGCTTGATCGAATAGGCGTCGAAATCTTTCTGTGCCAATACGCCCGGGTTACCTTTCGCTGTTTGTACTGTGTTAATGATGTCGGCAGAAATCTCACCTTGGTAGAAAGCTTTAGCACCATCCTTCGAGATAGCGTGTAACGTTGCCGCGTATTCAGGGTTCTTAAGTTGCGTGCCAGCGGCTTTCGGGCTGCCATCGGCATTGAAGAAGTAGGCTTTAGTTGTCGCAAAGCGGCTCAGACGTTCTTGGTCGTTTTCGATCAAGGTGGCTAAACGTGGGCTGATAGTAAAACCTTCTTCAGCTAACTGAGCGATAGGTTTAATCAGTGATGCCCATTCGAGCTTGCCGTATTTCTGGTGAGTGTCCCACAGCAATTGCACCGTGCCCGGCGTGGCAACAGAACGACCGCCAACCACGGCATCATAGAATTTAAGCGGTTGTCCGTTTTCGTCTTGGAATAGACGTGGGGTGGCATCAAGTGGCGCAGTTTCACGGCCATCGTAGGTCTTGAGCTGTTTGTCTTTGCCATCAAAATAGACAAGGAACGCGCCGCCACCAATACCTGATGACTGAGGTTCCACTAAGCCAAGCATAAGCTGCACGGCAACCATGGCGTCAATTGCGTTACCACCACGAACAAGTACATCAGCACCGGCTTGTGTTGCAAGAGGGTTGGCTGCGGTGACCATCCAATCGTTGGCTTTAACGAGTTGTTTGGTTTCTAAACCACTACTTTGTTCGGGTGCGACGGAATCGGCAGCTTGATTTGCCCAACTGACGTGAGAGGCAAAAAGTAGGGTAGAAGTGGCGAGGGTTGTTAGTTTTGTTTTCCACTGCATGATCTTCTCCTTTTAATATGCAGAGCTAGATTGGCAGTGGAAAGATTAGATAGCCAGTGCGTTGTTAACGAATTGTAATCTTGATTCGAATTTAAGCGATTAAACCGGACAGCGACTGCCAAAGAATACTCGCGCCAATCAGGCTGAATACGACGCCACATAAGCCATCGATGTATACCGTTGCTTCGCTCAGTTTCTTCTGTAGAGCCTTAGTCGAAAGCATCCACGCCAGTAGTGAAAACCAAAACAGAGACAGACCAAACAGGATGATAAGCACAAAACCTTTACCTGATAGAGACATGTCGGCAGGCACTAAGCTCGACATCAAGCTGATAAAGAACACCAAAGCCTTTGGGTTGAGAATATTGGTCGCAAACCCTTTCGAAAATGCCTGACGCTTGTTGGTCAAAATAAGATCTTTGGCATTGATGGTATCGTCGTCATCGTCGTGGTTCTGAATGATTTGCCAGGTTGCTTTGAGGGCACCGTAGCCTAAGTAGAGCAAGTAGCTACCGCCAGCCAATTGGATAATGGCAAATAGGGTTGGTTGCTGGTGGACTAGGTAACTGATTCCCGTCAGGCTCAGCAACGAATGCAGTAAGATCCCGCAAGATAAACCAAGCGCAATGTACAAGCCTGTTTGTCTGCCGTGGCGTGTCGCATTTTGCACGACTAACGCAAAGTCTGGGCCGGGGCTCATCAAAGCGATGAAATGGATAGAGGCGAGGGTGATCAGTATGGTGACTTCGTTCATGTCAGTTCTCAATAACGTTGCCGCTATTATTAAATAAGTAATCGTATTGAGCGTAGCTTACCGCGATTTGAAATCGAGCAATTGTAAATTATCAACACTTAGTTGATTTGTGAAGGTGGTACGCCGAATGTGGTTTTGAATGCTTTGGAGAAGTGTGCTTGATCATAGAAGCCTACTTGGTGCGCGACCTTAGTACCACAGATCCCAGATTTAATCAGGCGCATGCTCTGTTCCATACGCAAACGGCTCAGCCACGCGTAAGGGGTGATACCCATTCTGTTCTTAAAGTGGCGTTGGAATTGAGTTGTGGTTAAGCCGCACAGCTCAGACAGTTGTTCTAATCGCACTGGCTGATCCAAATTCGCCATCAAATAGTCTTTGAGTGTATCAATCGATTGATTGCCCAGTTTGATGTCACTCTTCGATCCAAATTTGGCATAACGATCGACGATCGTCGAGAATCCCTCGAATGGTAAGCAATCTTGAGCGAGTTGGCTGATGTTTTGAGTTATTAAAAGACGGTGTAGGTTACACAATTGTAAAAACGCAGCTTGATCGGAGAGGATCAACTCTGAAAAGCCTAATGTGTGACCATTTTGCTTGGGATCGGCAAGATCTTGAAACCATTGGGGAGAAACTGCAAACACGCTGACTTGATAACCTGAATCGAGTTTGGAGTGCCCATCATGCAGCTCATCAGGTGGCATGATAACAACTTGGCCAGCTCCGACATGGTGACTCGTACCTTGATAGACAAACTTTTGTTGGCCTTTTGTTATTAAGCCAATGTGAAAGTCCAAATGATAGTGGCGCTGAAAGGCAAACTCTTGGTATTGAGCTTGGATCAGGCTGATATCTTCTGTTGGGGTAGAGTAGTAGTGGACTTTATCCATGGTACAAAAAAGCTTGGTTAAATAGTCATCAATTCAACCAAGCTTATCTTCGTCACTCGCAGTTGTCTTGTAAAAAACGATCAGTTCTTTTGTTTAGCTTGTTTGTTCTTCTTGTTGTTACTCAAACCATCAAAGCTGAATACCACTAATGCCCCCCAAATAAAGGCAAAGGTAACAGCTTTGTCTGACGTAAAGGCTTCACCATAAATCAGCACGGCCAATAAGAACATTAAGCTTGGACCGATGTACTGGAAGAAACCCAGTGTCGATAGTTTTAATCGCGTAGCTGCACCCGTAAAACACAGTAAAGGGATGGTTGTAATCACACCAGCAGCAACCAGTAATAGGTTGAGCTGCATCGGGTTCATTGATAAGTCTGAGGTTGGACTATCGGCAATAAACAGTAAGTACGTTGCAGCGAGAGGCAACATTACTAGGGTTTCAATGAACAAACCTGTTTGTGCCTCTAAGCTAACTTTCTTACGTAGCAAGCCGTAGAAACCAAAACTAAAGGCTAATGCGATAGCGACAATAGGAATTGAGCCAAAGGCTATCAATTGGATAAGGACTCCGACAGCCGCTAGCGCAACCGCACACCACTGTAGTCTGCGTAAACGTTCGCCAAGGAACAGCATCCCAAGCAAGACGTTAATCAGTGGGTTGATGTAATACCCTAAGCTGGCATCGAGCATATGATTGGAATTAACCGCCCAGATAAAAATGAGCCAATTGGCACCCACCAAGATCGAAGTCGCCACCAAATAAAGCATTTTTGGTTTTGAGGTTAAGGTGTCACGAACCTTGCGCCAGCTGCGACCAATATGCAGTAAGAAAGCGAGTAGGAAAAAAGACCAAACTACACGGTGGCTAAGGATCTCTAGCGGGGAGACGTCACTTAAAGATTTGAAATATATAGGGGCGATCCCCCACATGGTGTAAGCGCCGACGGCAAGCAAGATTCCTTGGCGAGTACGTTGTTGTTCTTCAGGGGTCATACAACTTTCTCTAGCATTGAGTGCTTATTAATAAGATTTATAAGAGAGTTGGTCAGTATAGGAGCGTTAACCCTTTTCACCTAACAATTTGCGGTTTAATTCACCAGCGTTCCCCTCTACAATGTGCGCCTTGCTTGCGAATGATGCTGGCTGATTTTATACCTCGATTAGGAACCACAATGACCGCCACTCTGATTGCTGAGCAAATACCGACTCCCGCGAATGATGCGCAAAACATCTTACAAGATGTCTTTGGTTATCAAAGTTTTCGCGATGGTCAGCAAGAGGTCATCGATCTTGCCGTTGAAGGCAAAGATAGCTTGGTGATTATGCCAACTGGTGGCGGTAAGTCGCTGTGTTATCAAATTCCGGCCTTGGTTCGTGAAGGGTTAACTTTGGTTATCTCACCACTGATCTCGCTAATGAAAGACCAAGTTGACCAATTGAAGGCCAATGGCGTCGCTGCTGAGTGCATTAACTCGTCGATGCCAAGAGAAAAGCTAATCTCGGTGTTTAATCGCATGAACTCAGGCCAATTGAAAATGGTCTATGTTTCGCCAGAGCGGGTGTTGATGCGTGACTTTATCGAGCGTCTACAAGGGCTTCCTCTTTCAATGATCGCAGTCGATGAAGCGCACTGTATCTCTCAGTGGGGACACGACTTCCGCCCTGAATATGCATCATTGGGGCAACTTAAACAGTACTTCCCGCATGTACCTTATATGGCGCTAACGGCAACCGCTGACGATGCGACGCGCAAAGATATTATCTCGCGTTTGCAGTTGGTGGAGCCGCACACTTATTTAGGCAGCTTCGATCGTCCTAATATTCGTTACAACCTTGTAGAGAAACACAAGCCAGTGTCTCAGGTGGTTCGCTACCTAGAAACACAGAAAGGTAATTGCGGCATTATCTACTGTGGTAGCCGTAAAAAAGTGGAAATGGTGACCGAGAAGCTGTGCAATAACGGTCTTCGTGCGGCGGGTTATCATGCCGGAATGGACACCGATGAGCGTGCTTATGTGCAAGAGGCCTTCCAACGCGATGATATTCAGATCGTTGTGGCGACTGTGGCGTTTGGTATGGGTATCAATAAACCCAATGTACGCTTTGTGGTGCATTTTGATATACCACGTAACATCGAATCTTACTATCAAGAGACTGGCCGTGCGGGTCGTGATGGCTTGCCTGCAGAAGCGATGATGCTGTTTGACCCTGCTGATATGGGGTGGCTGCGTCGCATGCTGGATGAGAAAGAAGAAGGCCCACAGAAACAAGTTGAAATGCACAAGCTGAACGCGATGAGTGCCTTTGCTGAAGCGCAAACTTGTCGTCGTCAGGTTCTGCTTAATTACTTTGGCGAATATCGTGAGAAGCAATGTGGCAACTGCGATATCTGCCTCGATCCACCTAAGCATTTTGATGCGACTAAAGAAGCGCAGAAGGCGTTGTCTTGTGTGTACCGTGTCAATCAGTCGTTTGGTATGGGCTACGTAGTCGAAGTGATGCGTGGTATGCAGAATATTCGTGTCCGTGATAATGGTCACGATAAGCTATCTACCTACGGTATTGGCCGCGATCACAGTCATGATTACTGGATCAGTATCTTCCGTCAGCTGATTCATAAAGGCTTGCTGTTCCAGAACATCACTCGTAACTCAACTTTACAGTTAACCGAAGAAGCCCGCCCGCTGCTGCGCGGTGAGATGTCTTTGGAATTGGCTGTTCCTCGTTTAGATACAGCGGTGCGTAATGCTAAGTCCGATAAGTTAAGCAGCAAGAATTACGATAAGAAGCTGTTTGCGAAACTGCGTAAGCTGCGTAAGTCGATTGCAGATGAAGATGGCTTACCACCATACGTGGTATTCAGTGATGCGACCTTGATTGATATGGCTGAAATACTGCCTACCTCATACGGAGAGATGCTGGCAGTCAACGGTGTTGGTCAACGTAAACTGGATAAGTACGCAGACCCATTCCTAGATTTGATTCAAGAACACATCACCACACACGGCTAGTTTGCAAGAAACGTCTAACTAATAGAAAAAGAATAAGGTTGATAGGGACATGACAACACAAACAGAATTTGGCTTAAGAGAATATTTAGCTGAGGAAGGGCGTTTATTGATTACGTCTCCAAGTTTTGATTTTGATTCTTACGAAGTATTAGGTGAAAAGCTGGTGGCGTTACTGTCAGCGTCTGTTGTTGAAAAGCAATGGGACGCCGATATGCATTCTTGGTTGATTGATTTTGAAGATTGTCGAATGTTCTTAAAGTCTGAGCACTACAGTGAATCAATCTGGTTTGAGTCGCTAAACGCTGAAGAAAGCCGAGAAGAGTTTGATTATCTCGCGACGCTTTTCAAGCGCGGTTTTTAACTTTTGGCATCTCTTCTAAAACACAGATTCTAGCGCTATTCGCCAATAAAAGTGAGAATAAACGTTTGCGTTTGTTCTCACCGTTGCAGCCAATATTGATTAATGTATAATCGCCCGCCGCTCAACAGAGCAATTTTTAGATACATTTTTTAATTCACATTATTGGTAAGAGCTTTCTTGGATTATTCGAAGAAATGACTCGATTTGGGTTCCCTCACCCCCAAACCAAACTAAAAAGGTACAGCATGAGTAACTTTACCCCTGCGCAACAGCGCAAAGCCCTAGCACTATTAGTTTTGTTCCATTTGGTGATTATTGCGTCAAGCAACTATCTGGTTCAGCTACCTTTTACCGTCTTCGGTATGCACACCACTTGGGGTGCTTTCACTTTCCCGTTTATCTTTCTAGCGACCGATCTGACCGTACGTATTTTTGGCGCGCAGCTTGCCCGTAAAATCATTTTCTTAGTGATGTTACCAGCGCTGGCCGTTTCTTATTTCTTGTCAGTGGTGTTCTTTGAAGGTTCATTCCAAGGCTTTAGCCAACTAGGTGAGTTCAACTTGTTTGTTGCACGTATCGCCGCGGCGAGCTTCATGGCTTATTTATTAGGTCAGATTTTGGATGTGCATGTTTTCAACCGCCTACGTCAGCTTAAACAGTGGTGGGTAGCCCCAACATGCTCAACGTTATTCGGTAATGCTATTGATACCATCGCTTTCTTTGCGATTGCTTTCTACCAAAGCCCAGATCCATTCATGGCCGAGCATTGGACTGAGATTGCCTTAGTCGATTACGGATTCAAACTTATCATCAGCTTAGGCTTGTTCGTGCCTATGTACGGTGTGCTTCTTAACTACATTGTTAGAAAGCTAACCGCAGTGAACCCTGACTTTAAAGCGACAGGCGTGAACGCTTAAGTTTGAGATTTGTAACACAAAGCATTAATGCAGCGATAAGAAAAAGCTCAAGTTAGTCTACTAACTTGGGCTTTTTTAATTTCTAGCGTCAGATACTAATATCAGAGGCATTTAATATTCAATGGCCAGCCAATATCGGTTTGTCTATTCGACTCGAGCTCTAGCTCTGCAGCGGTCAGCGGATTGTCAGCTAACCATTGCTTAGAAAGCGTTAGGGTTAGATTGTTGTCATTCGTCGTCAGTTTGAACTCAGGCTCTAGCGCTGGGTTACGACGGTGAGTTAACAAAATAGCCAAACGCAGAATACGTAAAATACGCTTGCTGCTGGTGCCTGAGATAGCGTGTTGCTCTGGTAATGAGGTTAACTGTTCACGGTAGCGACGAGTTAACTCACCCAAGTAGTGCTTTTGCGCTCGAGTAAAGCCAGGTAGGTCTAAGTTTTGCAGCAGATAAGCGCTGTGCTCACCGCCTTTTTTGAAATCGATGGTTAAACCAATCTCGTGAAGCTTAGCTGCCGTTTGCAATAGCACACCAGCTTGAGGTTCTGAAACCCACGCTTCGGCGCCCGCTTGGTCTAGCAGCGTTTGTGCGACTACAGCAACTTGTTCACCGTAGCTTACGTCCATTTGGTAGCGTGATTGAACACTCTTAATGGTACGCGCTCGGATATCTTCTTGGCGAAGCTCATCAACCATCTCGTAGGCTAGGCCTTCACGGAGTGCGCCGCCTGCGAGTGTCATTGAATCTATTTCAAGCAGCTCAAAAATAGCAATAAGAATAGAAAGGCCACTCGGGAACACTAATGCGCGTTCAAGGGTAAGTCCTTCGATTTCTAGCTCTTCCAAGCGCTCAGTAATCATCGCTTGTTTCTGTAGACGCTTAAGTTTGGCATGAGTAATCACTTCATCCATGCCTTGCGCCAACATGATCTCTTGCAGTGCTTGAACGGTACCGCTGGCGCCCACACACACATCCCATCCGATATCAGTGTAGCTATCTAGGATAGGAGCCAACGTCGACTTCGCCGCTTCAATGGCGTTGTTAAAGTTGGTAGCGGTTAATTGGCGGTTTTTAAAGTGGCGCTCAAGCCAAGTAACACAGCCCATCTTTAGGCTGGTTAGGGCTTTCGCTGAGAAGCCTTCACCAATGATCATCTCGGTGCTTGCGCCACCAATATCAACAACCAGTCGGCGGCCGCTGCCACCAGAAGTGTGTGCTACGCCTTTATAGATAGTCGCAGCTTCTTCTTCTCCGGAGATAACATTGATGTCGTAACCAAGGATCTGGTTCGCTTTCTCTAGAAATATATCCACATTGATAGCAGTACGTAGGGTCGCTGTACCGACAATGCGGATATTTTCTTTCGGAATATCTTGCAGTCGCTCTGCAAAGAGACTCAAACAGTCCCAACCGCGCTGCATGGCTTCTGTACTAAGCGCATTATTTTCATCTAAGCCTGCAGCTAAACGCACTTTGCGCTTAATTTTAGCCATGGTTTGTACGCTGCCATCGATATGACGCACAACGAGCATATGAAAACTGTTCGACCCGAGGTCGATTGCAGCGTAAAGCGGGGGTGACACTGTTTGACTCATAAGCGACTAAGCTTCCTTGTTATGACGCGGTTGGCGTGGGCGACGGTTCTGGTTTGGTTTACGGTTCCCGTTGCGTGGGCCATTGTTGTTTGAGCGGCGTTGTTGCGGGTTACGTGTACGTAAGCGCAATGGTGCTGGTAGATCTTCTAGCAGTGCAGAAGCATCGTAGTCAGACACAGGGATCGCGTGCTCAATGTATTCTTCGATTGGTGGCAAGTTGATTGCGTAATCTTCACAAGCAAAGCTGATCGAGTGACCACTTGCACCAGCACGACCTGTACGGCCGATACGGTGAACGTAATCTTCACAGTCATCAGGTAGGTCGAAGTTGAATACGTGTGTTACTTGAGGAATGTGTAGACCACGTGCTGCAACGTCGGTTGCGACAAGCAGGTCAACATCACCTTTAGTGAATTGCTCAAGAATCTTTTCACGTTTCTTCTGAGGAACATCGCCAGTTAGCAGGCCAACACGGTGACCATCTGCAGCTAGGTGACCCCAAACAGACTCACATTTGTGCTTAGTGTTAGCGAAGATGATAGCGCGCTCTGGCCACTCTTCTTCAACTAGAGTCTGCAGCAGTGCCATTTTGTGTTCGTTTGATGGGTAGAACAGCTCTTCCTGAATGCGGTGACCTGTTTTACGCTCTGGCTCAACAACAACATGCTCTGGGTTGTGCATGTGTTCGAACGCTAGCTCTTGTACGCGGTAAGACAATGTCGCAGAGAACAGCATGTTCAGGCGATCTTTTGGCTCAGGCATACGGCGGAACAAGAAGCGGATGTCTTTGATGAAACCAAGATCGAACATGCGATCAGCTTCGTCAAGAACAACAGCTTGAATGTGGTTAAGGTTAAATACCTTCTGCTTGTAGAAATCGATGATGCGGCCAGTCGTACCAATTAAGATATCTGCGCCTTCTTCGATTTTACCTAGTTGCTTGTCGTAGCTTTCGCCACCGTAAGCAAGTGCTGCCTTGATACCTGTGCTTTCAACCAGAGAGTCAGCATCGTTGTAGATCTGAATCGCGAGTTCACGCGTTGGTGCCATAATAATCGCACGTGGCTGGTTAGGCTTACGCCCTTCATGCTCAGATGTTTTTAGCAGGTGGTTAAAAGTAGCAGTAAGAAACGCAAGCGTTTTACCAGTACCCGTTTGGGCCTGGCCTGCAATGTCTTGGCCGGTGAGCAGTACCGGGAGCGCCAAGGCTTGGATAGGGGTACAATAATCGAACCCTTTTTTCTCCAATCCTTCAATGACTTGCGGAAGTAAATCCAAGTCGGCGAACTTTTGCTCTGTGATATGCGTCTTTTTCATTGCTATAGAATATCAGCTTAAGCTTGCAATACGAAAGTAAATACATTCCAATAGGGCATCTATTTACTGGTTATCATCCAACCAGTTCTAAAAAATACATTGGAGTGGAAGATGAGTGATAAGATTTTGCAGCTAACTGATGACGGTTTTGATAACGATGTAATCAATGCTGCAGGCCCTGTTCTTGTTGATTTTTGGGCAGAATGGTGTGGTCCATGTAAAATGATTGCGCCGATTCTTGATGAAATCGCAGACGAGTACGAAGGCAAGCTCACAATCGGTAAATTAAATATCGACCAAAATGCTGGTACTCCACCAAAGTTTGGTATTCGCGGTATTCCAACGCTACTTCTTTTCAAAGATGGCGGCGTAGCAGCGACTAAAGTTGGTGCATTATCTAAAACTCAACTTAAAGAGTTCTTAGACGCTAACCTTTAATCAGGTCAGCATTTGAAAAGAAACCGTGCAGTTAACAAATGCGCGGTTTTGTTTTTTCTAAGCTATGGACTAGTCTTAGTTTTAGTGCTAATTTATCGCACGTTAATTGAACGAATTTCTCTTCTTGGTCGATCCTGTGACCAAATCCTTCTTAACTTAAGAAAACAGATCCTATTTTGACTAAACAAACTTCCACCACTATGAATCTTACTGAACTGAAGAACAGACCTGTGTCTGAGCTTGTTAAACTTAGCGAAAGCTTAGGTCTTGAAAATCAAGCTCGCCTAAGAAAACAAGACATTATCTTCTCCATCCTTAAAGCGCATGCAAAAAGTGGTGAAGACATCTTTGGTGATGGTGTTCTAGAAATTCTTCAAGACGGTTTTGGTTTCCTACGTAGCGCCGACAGTTCATACCTGGCTGGCCCAGATGATATCTACGTATCACCAAGCCAAATTCGTCGTTTTAACCTACGTACAGGTGACTCTATTGGCGGTAAAATCCGTCCACCTAAAGACGGTGAGCGTTACTTTGCACTGCTTAAAGTAAACACGGTTAACTACGACAAGCCAGACAACGCACGTAACAAGATTCTTTTCGAAAACCTTACTCCTCTTCACGCTAACGAACGTATGGTGATGGAAGCGGGTAATGGTGCGACTGAAGATATTACTGCTCGTATTCTTGACCTTGCATCTCCAATTGGTAAAGGTCAGCGTGGTCTGATTGTTGCTCCGCCTAAAGCGGGTAAGACAATGCTTCTGCAAAACATTGCTCAAAGCATTGCACGTAACCATCCTGAGTGTGAACTAATGGTTCTACTTATCGATGAGCGTCCAGAAGAAGTAACAGAAATGCAGCGTCTAGTTAAAGGCGAAGTAGTTGCTTCAACATTCGATGAGCCAGCATCTCGCCACGTACAAGTTGCAGAAATGGTTATCGAGAAAGCGAAGCGCCTTGTTGAACACAAGAAAGATGTAGTTATCCTACTGGATTCTATTACTCGTCTAGCTCGTGCTTACAACACTGTGATTCCTTCATCAGGTAAAGTTCTTACTGGTGGTGTTGATGCGAATGCTCTACATCGTCCAAAGCGTTTCTTCGGTGCGGCACGTAACGTAGAAGAAGGCGGTAGCTTAACGATCATCGCAACAGCACTGGTTGATACTGGTTCTAAGATGGATGAAGTTATCTACGAAGAATTCAAAGGTACAGGTAACATGGAACTGCACCTTAACCGTAAGATTGCTGAAAAACGCGTATTCCCAGCGATTGATTTCAACCGCTCTGGTACTCGTCGTGAAGAGCTTCTTACCAAGAACGATGAACTACAGAAGATGTGGATCCTGCGTAAGATTGTTCACCCAATGGGCGAAATCGACGCAATGGAATTCCTTATCGACAAGCTAGCAATGACGAAAACGAACGATGAGTTCTTTGACGCAATGCGTCGTCAGTAATATTGATTAGCTGATCGTATTTAATAAGCGCTGCCCTCGGGTGGCGCTTTTTATTTGCATTTTGTAGCGCCAGCTTGCAGAATGAGCAAAAGTGTTACAAGGACGTTAAAATGCAACATGGACTGTTGTCATCATTACTCCTGTCTACTTCACTGTTATTTTCACCGGTTGGTATGAGCTATGCCACCGAGATGTCTCCACTTACAGTAGAGTCTTGGCTTGAGAATGATCAAGTAAAACTGAAAACTGCTGAACTACTCGAGCTTGTCGTACGTGACGAAGTCAATTCGCTACGCTTTGCGCTTGAGCGCCTGACATTTCCCCAGCAAGAGGTGGCTCGTTACCAACTCTTGAAGAAGCTTGAACAGCAAAAAATCGTACTCACACCCAAGATGTCTATCTTCATCGAGCAGCAACTTGCTATCACGCCCACTTATCAAGTCTTAGAACGTGGCGATGGCTATGAGTTTACGGTACCTGCCTTTAATTACCCTTCAATTGCTAATCGCCTTATTAAACAATGGCGTCAAGATCAGAAGACATTGGTATTTGTGCTAGATGCAGAGAAACAGGAACTCGACCTAAAAGAGTGGTTATCTGGATCTGAACATCAAGTTCAAACGCGAGAAGCGTTGCTCATTAGAGAGCTAGACAGTTTGTCTCCTGAAGCGGTTGATTACCTAACTAAGCAACTCACCGCATCTTCTATTGTTAGTTGGTTACCTTCTACTGAGGTGGTGGTTCGATTAGCGCAAGTGAGCGAAGACCCAGAGGTTTACAAAATTCTATGGCGAATGAAGGCCGATTATCATAGCCAAGCTGAGCTAGTTCGCCTTGCTGAAACCAAACAAACGTTCGCGCTTGAACAGGTGATGGCAGCGACTAAGAACCCGCGTTTGAAAGATGAAGCGATTACTTTGCTTACCAAAGTTAACCCGTTATCAGAAGAGGTGAAGCTGTTCCTTGTCTCTAGGATGGCGATTGCTGATGAAGCACCATTAGTTGCGCGTGAACTCGCCAAACAAGGTCATACGCGATGGTTGCAAGATCTCGTCAATGATAACCCTCAGGTGAAGAGTTCTTTGATCGAGCAAGCATTACCGTAAAGTGGATTTTGCCTCTCAATAACCACACTAAAAAGGGGGACCTCAGCGTCACCCTTTTTGATATACTGAGCGCAGAATAATCAGCATGTAGAAGTCCTATGAGTTTTAAAGATTTACGTGATTTTATCGACCATCTTGAAAGTATTGGTCAGTTGAAACGCATTTCTCACCCAGTCGATCCAGACTACGAAATGACCGAGATTAGCGACCGTACTCTACGTGCTGGTGGCCCGGCTCTTTTGTTTGAAAATCCAGTAGGCTATGACATGCCCGTTTTGACCAATCTATTTGGTACACCTAATCGGGTTGCTATTGGTATGGGACGTCAAGAAGTCAAAGAACTGCGTGAAGTGGGCAAGTTGCTTGCTTACCTAAAAGAACCTGAGCCACCAAAAGGCTTTAAAGACGCTCTTGATAAACTACCAGTGTTTAAGCAAGTCTTAAACATGCCAGCTAAACGCCTTCGCAAAGCGGCTTGCCAACAAGTGGTATGGCAAGGCGATGACGTCGACCTAGATAAAATCCCTGTGATGAGCTGTTGGGCTGATGATGTCGCGCCATTGCTAACATGGGGTTTAACGGTTACTCGTGGTCCAAACAAGAAACGCCAAAACTTAGGTATCTATCGTCAGCAGAAGATCGGCAAGAATAAAATCATCATGCGTTGGTTAGCCCACCGTGGTGGAGCATTGGATCTGCGTGATTGGATGGAAACTAACCCTGGGAAACCATTCCCAGTATCGGTAGCGTTTGGTGCTGATCCTGCCACCATTCTTGGTGCGGTTACGCCAGTGCCGGATAGTTTATCTGAGTACGCGTTTGCAGGCTTACTACGTGGTAGTAAAACTGAGGTCGTTAAATCAATCAGCAACGACTTAGAAGTTCCCGCAAGTGCAGAAATCGTGATGGAAGGTTACATCGACCCGAATGAATTCGCAGATGAAGGGCCTTACGGAGATCATACTGGTTACTACAACGAGAAAGAAAAGCACCATGTGTTTACTATTACTCATGTAACTATGCGCGAGAACCCAATCTATCACAGCACCTATACTGGCCGTCCACCTGATGAGCCTGCGGTATTAGGTGTTGCGCTAAATGAAGTGTTTGTGCCTATTCTTCAAAAGCAGTTCCCAGAGATTGAAGATTTCTATCTACCGCCTGAAGGTTGTTCGTACCGAATGGCAGTAGTGACCATGAAGAAGCAATACCCAGGTCACGCTAAGCGAGTAATGATGGGTGTATGGTCTTTCTTACGCCAATTCATGTACACCAAATTTGTACTGGTGTGTGATGAAGATGTGAATGCACGTGATTGGTCTCAAGTAACCGCAGCGATGTGCGAACATATGGATCCGTCACGCGATAGCCTGATGATAGAGAACACGCCGATCGATTCATTGGATTTTGCCTCACCCGTGGTTGGGTTAGGTTCTAAGATGGGTCTAGATATCACTAAGAAGTGGGACGCAGAGTTAGCGTTATCGCCAGATGTCCAAACAGCACCTGTAAATAGTGAACATATAGAGGGTAGCTTGGCTGAGTTAACCAAGGTTCATCCTGAAATTATTGATGTTCACCTGCAAAACGACAATGCCAGCATGGTTGTGGTGTCTATTGATAAGCAAGCTGCCGGTAATGGTAAGAAAATCATGGAAGCGGTTTGGTCTCAATTTGATGAGAACAAGTTTGTTATCGTGTGTGATGGCGATGTCAATGTGAGTGATTGGAATGACATCATTTGGGCTGTAACGACAAGAATGGATCCGGCGAGAGATACGTTATTCCTGCAGAACGAAACTGGATACTCAAAAATGGGTCTCGATGCGACCAATAAGTGGGAAGGTGAATGCCTGCGTGAGTGGGGTGTACCAATCACAAAAGATCCTGATGTTGTGAAAAAGATTGATAGCATCTGGGAACAGCTAGGAATTTCATGAGCTACCAAGTAGTCTTATACCCAGAAAACATCAGTTTCACAGTAGAAAAAGGGCAAACGGTCTTGGATGCTGCGCTCAACAGCGATATCTATTTCCCAAACCGTTGCCAAGTTGGCGCATGCGCAATGTGTATGTGCAAAAAATTAGAAGGGCAAGTGAGTTACCACCTTGAACCCATGCTCACAGAGAAAGAGCAGCAACAAGGCTGGATTTTTGCTTGCCAAGCATTTGCAGAAAGTAATTTAGTTCTAACCTTTGCCGATTAAGGGTTAGTAAGAGGAAGAACATGACTATTAAATGTAAAGTGAAGTCTATCGAGCCTTTGGCTTGTAATACTTACCAAATCCTACTTCACCCAGAAACACCGGTCGCTTTTAAAGCGGGCCAGTACCTGATGGTTGAAATGGGCGAGAAAGATAAGCGCCCATTCTCTATCGCAAGTAGCCCTTGCCGCCACGAAGGTGAGCTTGAGCTGCACATTGGTGCTGCCGAGCACAACGCTTACGCACTAGAAGTGGTTGAAGCGATGAAGAAGGCACAAGCTGAAGATGGCGATATTGCGATTGATGCTCCACACGGAGATGCTTGGATTAAAGAAGAAAGTGATCGTCCTCTATTACTTATTGCTGGTGGCACGGGTTTCAGCTACGTGCGCTCTATTCTTGATCACTGCATCGCGCAAAATAGCTCGAAAGAGATCTACCTATACTGGGGCGCAAAAGATGAGTGCCAGTTATATGCTAAAGAAGAGTTGGTTGGCATTGCAGAAAAGCATAGCAATGTGCACTTTGTACCGGTAGTAGAAGAAGCACCGGAAGTTTGGCATGGCCAAACAGGTAATGTGCTTGAGGCTGTTATGCAAAGTTTCGAATCATTAGCTGATTTCGATATCTATATTGCAGGTCGTTTTGAAATGGCGGGCGCTGCAAGAGACCTGTTTACTCAGAATAAAGAAGCAAAGCGTGACCATATGTACGCTGATGCTTACGCATTTATCTAACAATACCCTTAGATTTTGAGCAAAAAGAGAGCAGAAATGCTCTCTTTTTTACGTTTAGGTGAACTATTAGGCAGTTAACCCCTATTTATTCATTTTTCATGAAAAAGTAGTTGCTAAGCTGAGAGGGTTCCCTATAATGCGACACCACTGAGACGGCAGACGCCACAAGGCTTCAGCAAGAATCAGTAAGACGGAAAGCGACAAAAAATTAATTTTCAAAAAGTGTTTGACACTGAATGTTAATTCGCTAGAATGGCCGTCCACTTCGAGAGTCTCCTTACTTAAAATGAACGCTCAAGAAGTTAAGCTCTTTAACAATTTAAA
>NZ_JBFROH010000045.1:0-133920 GCF_041471425.1 Vibrio sp. 10N.261.52.C2
TCTAAGCGGAGAAGAGCCCCCCTAGTAATCCGTTAAACGCTAATTTAGTAACCTATATAACCCAGTTTTGTCCAAAATCTTCATGATCTGAATTCTTACTCGCGGCGCTTTCTAGCGCGAAAATGTCCAACTATCAGTTAGCCTTTGTGGCTCATTCATCCAATATCAACCGTTTTACTCAGTACAGATGTGGTGTTGTAGGGTGGGAATGACAACGACCTAACCACGCTCTAAGCGTCGTTAAGTCGTTATTGGTTTGAGGTTAGGGATTAATTGAGCGCTTCAATCAGAGTGATTTCGCGTTTGATCTGCTTACTCTCTTGCTCAGTTGCCTGCGCCAGTTTCTTTTCGCGTGTGGTTATGGCTGTTTGTTTGGCTTCGTCAGATTTAAACATCAGCTCTTTCACGTTGATAGAAGCGATGTTTGTGTAGCGGCCATCGTCACTGGTCGGGATTGATATGGTTTCATCGTTAATCAATGACTTTACGATCTCACGCTGTTCATTATAACGGCTTTCTAAACCAGAAAGTGCCCATCGTTGTTGAGGTTTACCTTCATACTGACCGTTCTTTTCTTCTTTAAGATACTTGATGGTCATGTTACGGATTGTGCCTGCTTCTTCTCCATACTCGGCTTCAGTATCAAAGAGTACAGGGAACGATTCACCCTCTAGCACGCCGCCTTTCTTGGTTAGATGACCCATTCGATAGCTATTCATACCAATACGGATTTCGGTTTCATCTTTAACAGGTGTTCCATCAGCAAACGCGAGGTTGGTGATGCGTGTACCTGCAGGCTGAGTAAGGTCGATGGTATAAGCCACGCCCGCGAAGAAGTCATTGGTCGAGTATTTTGATGCTCTGCGTTCAGGGTTAAAGCTGTAGGTTACATCGCCAGGTTGTACTGAGTTGAAGTAGCCCGCAGACCATTCCATGTAGGTTCTCAGCTCTTTGCCTGTCATCTGGTAGACAGTGATTTCGCCACCTGCGTATTGGTAGTTGTACGCGATGTCTTTGGCTTTGATTGGGCCAACATCGAGCTTGGCATTGTCGTTGTCTATTTGAAGCGCGATGACATTGGCTTTAGGTGCATAGAAGAAGCTCGCTTCTTGGAATAGCGCACTGATGCCTGTGTCTTGAACATGGACTTGAGGGATACCGCGGATTTCGTTTTCTGGGACTAAATCAACGCCGGTAAGTTGAGCGACAGGTCTGTTCGCCATTTCTCGGAGTTGTTTGTGGTAAGGCTGGTATAACTCGTCCATATTCTCATCAGAGTCGATACCTTTAATTTTATAGGTGAAGCTGTCTTTGTTGACGAGAGTGAATGTGCCATCGCGCTCTTCAAATTGAAGATCGATACGAGATAGGGCGCGGCCATATCTGTCGGGTTCAGTAATAATAACGCCATTTACAACGGCTTTCTCGATGCGAGTGTGCATGTGGCCAGCGACGATGGCATCAAGCTCTGGGTTTGCATTGGCAATGTCGGTGACACCGGTGTCGGCAATGTCATTCTCGTTCTCAATTCCCATATGGGCAACCAATATGATGGCATCCACTTTATCATCAATCTCTTTGACGATTTTCTTCACTTCCAAGGTTGGATTAGTGAAAGTGACGCCTTCTAAACGGTTGGTACCTTGCGCAAAGACCTCCGTCATTGGGGTATCCATTCCGATCACGCCGATCTTAATGCTACCGCGTTCTAGGATGGTGTAACCAGGCAGGAATGGGTTTCCGTTTTTGTTCTTGATGTTGCCACCGAGAGACTGCCCTTTAAATTGGGTTACGGCCCTGTTGAGGGTTTTGAGGCCAAAGTCGAATTCGTGGTTACCTAAAACCCACACATCGTATTTCATGTGATTAAAGCCAAGCATCATTGGATCAACGGGCTCGTCTTTGAAGGTTTCTACGAAGTTGCCTTGGATGGTATCGCCAGCGTCGACAAGGATAATGTTAGATTGCTCTTTGCGGATCTCACCAACTTTGGTCGCGATTTGGCTCAAGCTACCACGAGTGTTGAGTTTATCTGCCGCGTAATCCCACGCCATAAAATGACCGTGGATATCTGAAGTACCCAGTATCGTGACATCGTGTATATCGCCATCAGCTGCAAAGGTGGGAAAGGCTAGAGAGAGTAGGATGGCGCTTGATAGTATGTGTCTTTTCATAAGTATGTTCACATCGTGGTTTTAAGTATGACGCTACCATATAGAATCGAGGTTATCTTATGGGTGATCAGTATCATATTTCTACTGATATAACTAATTGATGTTTCAAATAAATGTGATTCATGACCATCTCGTAACCACTTAAGTTATGGAGAAATGCACCACAACTCTTCGCTATCTTTTCAATCTTCGATTTCTTTAATCAAACTTCCTAAGCGATGGTGTATTAACAAGCACGCTTGTAAGCTGTTGAACGTCTTGCCTGTTGAAATAAACAAGGTATATATCGTCCAACTCTCACTTACTGTGGCAGTAAGATGATCTTGCCCTCTAGGCGTGTGGTTTTCGATTCAATGAGATCAATCGCGGTTTGCACTTCATCGAATGGTAGATAGCGGTCAACGTCGAGCTGAATGTCGTTTGTGATGAAGTGATCTAGCATGGTCGTGAACTTATCACGGCGAACATCTTTACCTTCTGCTTCCTCCCAATAACGCAAGAAGAAGGTGCTGAAATCGATGTGTTGGTTTTTCGCGTACTCAAAGAAGCGTGGCTCGTAAAAATCCAACGACAGCGTCCCATAGTTGATAAAGCGCCCGTTGTTGCCAAGGGTGTGAACAAGATCGGTTCCGGGTGAGCCGCCAATCGCATCAAAGGCAACGGTTGGCATAGGCAAGCCTAATGCCTTAATTTGAGAAACTAGATCAGCGTTCGCATCTATCACCCAACAGGAAGTGGCAGGGTATTGTGTCTGCTGTGATGTAACGACAATGATGTTGAAGCCGAGTGATGCTGATAACTGGGAGAAGACCTTACCGATGGCTGAACTGCCCGCGTTGATGATCAACACATCCTCTTGGGTCAGCTTGGCTATTTCTGTCGTTAGCACCCATGCGGTTAGCGCATTAATGTACAACTGACAGGCGTAGCCATTGTCTAAATGTTGAGGAATTTGGAACAGATCATCTGGTGATACATCGACATAGTTCTGCCATGTTCCACTGGTTGCCACAAGCACTCGTTGATTCACTATAAACTCAGCACTGCTGGATTCTACAATCCTTCCTACCGCTTCAAATCCCGGTACTCTCGGCGGCTGATGGCTATGTTTGTATTGGCCCACACCATAAATCGACAACAGATCACTAGGGTTGATGTTAGTCGCTTCAATTTGTACGCGAACTTTATCTTTGTCTAGTACCCCTAAAGCGACATGTTCTAACTTGAGAGATTCTTTTGGCTGACCGAAACGGAACTGGCTAATTCGGGTGTTTTGTTTAGTGTCAGTCATAGTTAGGGCACCTTTATGGATTATGAGTACTGTATTGATTTTAAGTGTAGCGTGTTCATAAACAATCTTGGGTCGGTAATATTGCTCAACATGGCTGGTGTTGGTAAACAGTCATCATCAACGTAGTCGACATAGTCTGCCGCCGAATCAAAGATCAAAATATCCAAAGCCAAACGATCCAAGCCATATCGGCCTCGGTGGATCATATCCGCTGAAAACACCAATAAGTCACCGGCGGCTAATGGTATCTGCTTACCACCAGAGATGTCATCGCTGCTCACTTTGCCGTTTTCTTCTTGGCGAACATTGTACTCTTCTTCGTTATCCCAACGTTTGTGCGTGCCGGGGATAAGTTCCATGCCGGGCTCATCAAAAAGGGGCACTCGCAGATGCAATACTTGGGTTTCCATGATGACTTTCATCTGGTCATCAATGTCGTAGTCGTATTGACAGTCACGATGCCAGAAGTCTTTTTGCTGCGGGTTTACTGGGTTGAAAAACAGCTGTGTATTCATGAATGCCGGCTTGTTCGGAATCACCGCATCAACCACATCCATCACTTGTTTCGAGCTGATGAAGTCGAAAAGCACGCTTCTATCGTCGGCAGGCAAATACTCGCTTCCCGTAATTAAAGACGAGTTAAATGCTTCTTCTTTATAGAATTCTTCGTTGTCTGCTTTCCATGATTCATGAAATTTCAGCACGACTTTTCTAAGCGATGCAATTTGAGCTTCATTGAAATAATTTCTGATAACAAAGTAACCATGTTCGTCGTAACGGTCACTTAATTGTTGGCTGTTTTCTACCACTGACTACCTTCGTTCATTCTTTGCTGTATAATAACTAAGGTCAACAGCCCTAGAGATTTCCTGGGCGCATAATGCCAGACAGTCGTCGTTCAACCAAGTAACGAGTGCAGAAGCCTGTAGATTCAGTGATGCGATAAAACTCTATGGGGGCGAGTGTTACATGCCTATCCATATCATGGACTCATGCGATAAAAATCTCCGCATATGTGATCTACCCCCTTTTTTTATAAAATAAAAAGATTCACATGGTGAATGTTTTTGTGGTTTGCATGATTATTGACCATGTTGAAATTTGGTTGCGTATGGAAGATAGAAAATCATGGATGGTTTTTCGCTGGATATGAGAACACTTAATTTTATTATTATTTTGTTCTCTTTCATTTACTGTATTGGCTTGTTGTTATTTCAATTCACTCAACAGTCCATTAAAGGGCTTTCAATCTTTTCCATTTCAATATTTGTTATCGGAACTGGGCCGTTGATGTTGAGCCTAAGAGGAGAGTTCCCTGATTGGGTCACCGTTATTGGTGCCAATATGGTCATTGCGCTTGGTTTTCATCTCGCCTTGTATAGCTTATGTCTGTTTCGAGAATACTCTCTCAAATGCACCTACCTCAGTAGTCTAATGATGTTGGCTCTTTTGCCATGTTTTATTTACTTCACGTTCTATGAGCCTTCCATAAAGGCTCGAATTATCCTCATTAGTTTATATCTGGCTTTTGTGACTCTTTGCACTGCCTTTGCGGTATTAAAGGGCCGGCGTGATGACTTGACTCTAGGTATTCGGATGATGGCCTTGTCATTTACGATATATGGCGGGTTTATGGTTTTTCGAGTTGTGGTGACACTATTTTCCGCTGAGCTCCAGGATTTCATGGCGGCCACTCTCATTCATCAACTTGCCTTTTTAGTGAGCATCGTTCTTATTGTGTCGATGAGCTTTACAATGCTTTGGCTGATTAACGCAAGGTTGCTTAGTTCTATTCACGAGCTGTCCTACAGCGATCCTCTAACGGTACTGGGAAACCGCAGAGCATTAGATGAGATGGTTCCAGTTATCATGAAGCAGGCGGAAACTGCACCTGTTAGTGCCATTATGATGGATATTGATAATTTTAAGTCGATCAATGACCAACACGGACACATTGTAGGTGACCTCGTGATCAAGTCTTTTGCTGAAATGGTTCAAAGTGCAATCAAAACATCGCCAACAGCCAGTGCGTTTCGTTTTGGCGGAGACGAGATAATGATTTTATTGCCCAATGTTAATTTCCTACAAGCACAGGCTATTGCTTGTAAGCTGCGATTATCTATTTCAGAGATCTCAGCCGTGCAAGGGAATGAGATGTTTCTGACGTCGAGTTTCGGTGTCGCTCAGCTTCACCCACATGAGAATTGGGATGGGTTTATTAGTCGAGCCGACAAAGCGTTATATCAAGCGAAAACAAACGGTCGCAATATGACTTCAATTTGTCCTAGTCATATTAACGAGATCGTCACTGCCACATCACCAATACCGCTGCAATAGAGAGTAAGATGAGTGCAAGAATGTCTTTGCGTGCGATGCTTTGTCCTAACCAGAAGTAGGATATCAACACCATGAAGATCACTTCGACTTGCCCAAGCGTCTTTACGTACGGAACGGCTTGAAGTGACATTGCGCTAAACCAACCCAGAGAACCGATAACACTCGCTAGGCTTGTCATTACGACCAGTTTCGACTTCTTGAATATCAGGCGCAGCGTGTCGCGTTCTCTGAAAAAGAGATACGTACAGATAATCACTGTCTGAAGGGAAATGACGAGGAACAGCACCCAAGCAGCGCTATGAGGGAACGGCAACCCTATGCTCAAACTTGCTTCCCGTACCCAAAGAGACGTTAAAGCAAAGGCGGTGCTACACGCCATACCTAATAAGAACACTTTTGGGGACAAGCTTCGCCAGCCAGAAGCGCTACTCATGATTAGCACGCCTAAAGTACCAATAAGTACGCCGACCCAACCTGTTAGTGTCAAAGCAGTACCAAAAAACAATACGGATAGCACAGCAGATACGGGGGCTTCACACTTGGCTAAGCCTGCGCCTATCGCATAGTTTTCGAGCTTGAACAGCATCACCATTAAGCCGGTCGCGAGGATCTGCATGATGGCGGCAGCAACAATATAGAAAACAAACTCACCCGAAAAATCCGGTGCGGATACGGGCTGCCATTGATAGAGGGCGCAGAGGTAAATAAGGGCGATAGGGCTAGCCCAAATAAATCGCGCTAACGTTACGCCAGCCACGCTCATGGTGCCACTTAATTTACTTTGAAAGGCATTGCGCCAAGATTGGCTAAAGGCGGCAAGGAGAGTAAAGGCTATCCAACTAAAAGACATGACGCGTCCATGTGTTATGTAATTTGGTGGTGATACTAACAAAAAATCACTTGATAAGAAGTGTCATTATCTGTTTATAGCCACAGGCTCACCTTTATTCTCTATTCGGCAGTAGAGATATCTTCAACAGTTCGATGCTTTCTTCAGAAGATCGGCTGTTTCTTGTTTTTGAAATAGAACAGCGCGCTGATCAAAACGAACAGTAAGGTGAAGTAATAGAAAAAAGAAGACAGTGAGGCCAAGAAGGCAAGGTTCTGTTCTATTTCTTGTTCGGTGTAGCCCTGAGACACCAACTTATAGTAGTAAGCGTACAAGATACCGATCAGACCGTATCCGAGGTTAAACATCAAACCTTTGAAACTAAGAACGGTGGCTCTGTTGTGTGATTCGGTTTTTTTATTCAGGTGGTAGCTGATGAAAATGTTCATCGTCATGATGATAAAGATTAATACTAGTGCCGGAATGACTCCGTAAATCGACCAACCTAAACTGATCCAGTAATAAGTCGCCATGCTTGCCAATCCCATAACCACAATGAAGGTTTTAGCCTCCATACTCTCTGCTAATCTTCGGCTTTGTCCTGCCAATATAATCTTAAGCAAGCTGATACCCGCACCAATAAAACCAAAGTAGATAATTGGAATATCAATGGCCAGATAGTATTGGCTGTTCATGGTTAGGAACATGCGTGAGGTGTGTTCGAATAGGCTGTAGTAGAGCAAGATGAACAGCACGTAAGGCGTAGCGAATACCCATTTACCCGCATCGATCGTCAATTTAAGACTTGAGATGGTGGTTGCCAATTTGGTTTGGTCGCTTGGCATCACCTTTTTCTCTTCGCGCATATTAATCGCGGCATAGATGGCGATCATCGCTACAAATAGGGTGGCGAACACAGGAATACGCATCAGGTCTTTAGTGCTTTCTGGTTCGGCTAGTCCAAGGAAATGAAAGATGTTCGTCATAAAGTTCACGTCGTACATCGCCGCACCAATCAGCGTGACAAAGATACCGACCGTTGAGGCGACACGAAGCTGGATTTGCAGCACTCGCGGCCACAACTCTTCATTACCTTGTTCTTTTAAGGTGTCGTAAGCCAATGCCTCGTCGGCGCCGCTGGCCAGTGCCATCGCTAAGCCACTGAGAATCCGGTTAATCAGAAAGACTATGAACACCAAGTCGGGGTTTCCGGTTGGCACTAAGGCGATCATTGCGATCTCAACAAACATCACAATCGAAGACAGCACCACCAGTTTCTTGCGGCCTAAGGTATCGGCGAATGCACCCGACGGTACTTCAGCAAGCACAATGGTGGCCGCCCAAACTACATTGAGCATCGCGAATTGAGACAGGGTTAACCCGTAATCTAAATAAAGTAGTGTGAATATAGGGTAGTAAAAACGCGCAAAGTAGCTGCTTCTAAACATCAATAAGTAGCGGACATTGGGAATTTTAAGGATCTCTTTGAGCGTCATGATAATTTCAGTAATTTAGATAACACATTATTATGTATAACCCTTTTACTCTTTTAAATCATGAATTGTTGTCAAATCCCTACAATATCTGGTTTGGGTGATCTTCGAGAGCATGGTTCATGGTGGGTTATAGGCTTCTGTTCTCCAAATCACTTCCCCCCATTCATTTAGTTTGTGGTGCTCGTTTCACTTGTTCGACTGATTTTGGTGCAAGATCGAAATTCTACAACGTCGCTCTCGCATTTACATCTTATTGTATGATTTAATTGTTGGTAGTAATGATACGCAATGAATCCAATGTAATTGAGGAAGCGAGCATGATCTTAGAGTCATTCAGTCTGGAAGGTAAAGTAGCGATAGTGACTGGCTGCAATACGGGTCTTGGGCAAGGCATAGCATTAGGCCTAGCGGAAGCTGGTTGTATGGTTGTCGGTGTTAACCGAACAGAACCTGAAGAGACTATTGAAAAAATGAGTGCAGCAGGCCATTCGTTCTTAAACGTGAGTGCTGATCTTCTCGATCAAGCGTGCATTCCAGGGGTTATAGAGCGCACTTTGGCTGAGTTTGGCCAAGTCGACATTCTCGTGAACAATGCAGGAATTATTCGCCGCCAAGATGCTATTGAGTTCTCAGAGCAAGATTGGGATGACGTAATGAACGTGAACACCAAGACAGTGTTCTTTATGTCTCAGGCTGTTGCAAAGCAGTTTAAGGCTCAAGGTACTGGCGGAAAGATCATTAACATTGCATCGATGCTCTCATTCCAAGGTGGCATTCGAGTTCCTTCCTATACGGCTTCAAAAAGCGCTGTGATGGGAGTGACACGTGCTATGGCGAACGAATGGGCGCGCGACAATATCAATGTGAATGCGATAGCACCCGGTTATATGGAAACGAACAATACTCAAGCTCTGCGTGAAGATGCTGAGCGCAATCAAGCGATTCTTGAGCGTATTCCGGCTGAGCGTTGGGGTAAACCGCAAGATATCGCAGGTCCTTGTGTGTTCTTAGCATCATCAGCATCGGATTACATTAATGGCTATACCATTGCTGTTGACGGTGGTTGGTTAGCACGCTAGTTGGTTTTTTATTCTAAATTTTGAGTTTGCAGCAATCTTGCAGGAGAAGATAAATGAAAATCGCTTTAATGATGGAAAACAGTCAGGCAGGTAAAAATGCCATGGTTGCAGCTGAGCTAGAGTCAGTGGCGGGTGGCATTGGTCACGATGTTTTCAACTTAGGTATGACCGACGAGAATGATCACCACTTAACGTATATCCACTTAGGTATCATGGCCAGTATTCTGATCAACTCAAAGGCTGTTGACTTTGTTGTGACAGGATGTGGCACTGGCCAAGGTGCTTTGATGTCACTGAACCTGCATCCGGGGGTGGTTTGTGGTTACTGCCTAGAGCCATCAGATGCTTTCTTGTTTAACCAAATTAACAACGGTAATGCTCTCGCTCTCGCTTTTGCTAAAGGCTTTGGCTGGGCAGGTGAACTCAACATTCGTTATATCTTTGAAAAAGCGTTCACAGGCGAGCGTGGTAATGGGTATCCACTAGAGCGTGCAGAACCACAGCAACGTAATGCAGCAATTTTGAATGAAGTGAAAGCGGCGGTGGTAAAAGATAACTTTATTGATTCTCTGAGAGCCATCGACCAAGATCTAGTGAAAACAGCGGTTGGCAGCGAGCGTTTCCAACAATGCTTCTTTGAGCATTGCCAAAACCAAGAAATCGCTGATTATGTTCGTTCACTTTTAGATTAATTAGAGCGTTTAGTTCTGATAGAGCCAGCCTTGTTCGGCTGGCTTTTTGATGAATAATTAAAGCAATGTAATGAGACAAACAGTAATCAACTGGCTAAATTGCGATTCGTGTTTTCCTGCATCTACTCTTCATCTTCGGTTTCTTTGGAAGCATTCGAGGCACAGCCTTTCTCTAGCCAGTTGTCCAGTACGTGTTGCAGTACCTTCAAAGAGGTTGGCTTCTCTAGGCGACCATCCATCAGTTTGCTGATCATATCTAACTCGTGTTGTCCTGATTCGCCAGACAAAGCAATGATTGGCGTTTGAGGAGAGCGTGCCTTGATAATTTGGCTTGCGTCAAAACCATTCATTATCGGCATTTGTACGTCCATTAAGATCAAATCGACCTTGTGTGTTTTGAACAGTTCGACGGCATTCTCACCGTTTTTGGCTTGTAAGCTATTGACGCCAAGTCGACTCAAGTACATTTGAACAAGCGTGCGTTGCACTTCTTTATCATCGACGATAAGCACGGTTGGAGCCAAATGGTTCTCTGGGGTTAGCGTACTTGTTGGCTCTGAACTTTGCGTTTCCGCTTGGTTATCTGGCTTAACTTCTGCGTTGGGTTTGTTTTCAGTTGTGGTTTGATTACTTTTCCAATCATTGAAGTAAGGCGTACGAAGTGCGTCTGCTTTGGGTGCATTGGGTACTACCGGGAAGTACAGGTGGAACTCAGTAAACTCCCCAAGTTTAGAGTGGCACTCAACTCGGCCGCCAAATGAACGCATCACACGTTGGCAATAGCCAAGCCCTAGGCCGCTACCACCGCTTTTTTGGTAAGAGAAGAAGTCATCAAAGATCTTATGTGCAATGGCTTCGTCAATGCCAGGGCCGGTATCTCGGAATATCAGAACGTTCTCGTAAGGCCCTGTGTTGGTGCTGATCTCAATTTGGCTTTCTGGATAAGAATCAAAGTAATAGATTGCATTACGTATCAGGTTGAAAATAACGAAATTGAATAAGGTTTCATTGAGCTTTGCCACAAAATCAGCATGTTGTGGTAAACGAATTCGCTCAATGATCTTCTCGTTCTCAAAGCCATAATGGCTGACGGCTTGATCCACGGCCTTGTGGATAGAGGTCATGGTGATTGGTCCATGCTCGGGTGAGCTGTCACTGACTTCTCGCAAGATGATATCAATCAGCTGTCGACCACGTTGAATCGCAGCTTGGCCGTTCTCAATATCAAGTAAGATCTGTTTCGCTGGTGCTTGATTATCAATGTGCTGTTTTAGTAGTTCAAATTGTAATTGCACTTGAGCCAGTGGATTACGCATTTCATGAGCGATTGAGTTAGCAAGGGCACGACTTTGGCGGATGCGTCTATCGGCTTCGATAGTGCTTTGTACTCGAGTTAACAAGGTTTGCAGGGCAGAGATCTCTTCGTTAGAGAACATCTGATCGTTGCTCTTGTGTGACGATACTAACAAGTGCGTGACCGATTTCCCCTGGCCGAATAGAGGCATCACCAAAGCGGTATCGTTGGAGCTCATTTTGTCATACAGGGCTTTGATTGAGCGCTTGGCTGGTGCGGTGTAATCAAGCTCCTGAGACAACTCATCGAACACTAAAACGGACTTGTTAGTAGACAGATAATCTTCGTAGAAGGTTTCGTTGTAGTTGCTGTTAACTAGACGTAGCTTATCTTCTGGAATTTGCAGTAGGCTACCCAAACGACGCATTGCATCATCAATTGAAAGCTTGAAATCCTCTTCTAGCGCGAGGATCTGTTGTACTGGCGTTTTCTTGTTTCCGTAGATAAAGAAGGAGGCGTAGTGGCTTACGCGTTTGTAGAGAACATGCCAAGTGATGCCGATAATCGCACAGATTGGGATAGCAACGAGCCATTGACTGTCATCTGTCAGCGGGATAAATATCGCGCCAAAAGGTATCACCAAAATTGCACACACCAACAACGTATTTAAGCTCATGTACGCAAGGTATTTCACGCTATAGAAGCGAGAGGTCAGTAGAGCATAGCCAACGAACAACATCTCACTGATCGATAAGGCTGGTGGCAGCCAAGTGAGTGAGAAGTCACGCAAGAAGTAGGTCATACCTAGATGGATTGTCGCAGTAGACAGCATGAAGACTAAAATGCCGGCGATCATATAGTTGGTTTTGGCTAAGGTAAGCTTGCTGCTGTTGGCGCGCATGGCCACCAGGTTGAGTAGTGTTAGCACTACAAAGCTAATCATCCCAATAAAGAAGTACGGCGTATGCGGGCCAAACTCAATCACGAACTGGCTTGGGCCTGCAATGGTGACGTGTTCAACGGTTAACCCCGGACTTAAATTGATAAAGAAGGAGTAGACGGTCAGGGTGACGAAAATGGCTTGCTGCCACACATGAACCTTACCATTACGTTGTTCAGCGGCGAGTTTGCACGAGAAGTAATAGGCAAAGGCAAACGCAAAGAACGAGGCGAGGTTGGCAAACTTTGCGGCGAACACGGCGGCCGAGGCCCCAAGTTCCGGTAATAAGTCGGTATGGAAATAAGCGTTACTGCTGATCCACGCAACAATGCAGATCGAATAGGCGATGTAAGGGGCATGGTGTGTCCCTGCGATCACTTCGTTCTTCTGTTTCAGGCGATAGCAGTAATAGAACAACCACATGACAACCACAGCCACGGTTGCAAGCAGTGTGATTGCTTTTGCATAGATGATCGCCTCTAGGCCGAAATCAAACATGTTCATCCTTTTTCACCGAGCTAGTTTTTCCTGCCGAGCGCGACTTTTCTAATGACTTTCTGCTTTCTCGCACTGCGCGTTTGTAGCTTCGAAAATCGACATTATTGAACGCTTTTACCATCATCTCAAAATTCCAGAATCCACGATAAATTGTCGTGCCATCGTCATTTAATTCGCAATATCCAGAATGGAAGTATGCATTGGAATCAATGGTTTGATAAAACTGAAGCATGAAAGGTTGCTCGATAATAGTGAAGCCAATCTTATAGCCTATTTGGTGTAACACACTCATCAGCTCTTTTTGAGAAAGGTAGAGGAAATAGAGCTTTTGTTGGGTATTGCCACTGACTGTCAGACGTAACACCTCACACAGGGCATCTTTGTCGGACAATTGTAACTGGAATTGTTGGTCAAATTCTGGGAGAGAGTAACATTTTGACAGTGTAGGCGGTGTGAAAAGTTGTAACCCTGCGAGTTCATCGTAGCCGTAATTGGGTAAACAGTATTGCCATTGCTCATTGCTGAACGGCGGTGCGTAACTTAGCCAAGTGTCATTCTTAGACCAGTCTTGAATCAGCGCAGAGGAAACCAGTGTTGGAAAGGCTTCATCGACTGGATGCTTGAGCAGAATAAAATGCTTACCTGCCTGAGAAAGGTGTAATAAAGGCAGCATCTCAAACCATTTCTCGCCCTTGATGAACACCTCGAGATTGCTTAAAGCAATGGCATCGCTGATTGGCATTCCTTGTGGGTGACTCGGTGTTTGTACCAAAAGTGGCTCATGTTCTATCTGTTCGATGATCGCACCGTAATAAGCACTGTCATTGATAGGGAGGTCGACATGAGAAATGGAGCTTGGATTTAATGGAGATTTTGCTTTGATCGCAGCAATTTCACACTCACACCAGAAATCTAGCCAATGCATATAGCACTGCCCTACAGCCTGTTCTAGAAGAGCAATTTCTGCAGATAGTGTATTTGGATAGCGCAGAATCAGATCGCGGTAGTCCATCACCTCAAACAATACAGAGTAGCTTTTGTTTTGATGCTCTGGGAAAAGCAATTCTAACTGGCTTCTACGATATTCAGTCACGCTTTGAAAAAGCTCAGTGCGCTCATGTGGCTGATAAGTGCTGATGACGAGCTCTATCAGCGCTCGCTGTTTTATTTCGATAGACAGACTGCTAGCCAACAGTGAGCCTAAAGACGACGTTAATTTCATGTTTAACCTAGCCTAGGTTTATATAATTATTTTTATTTGATCTGCACTATCTATAGGACACTGATTTTAGGTATGTGTTTGAAGTTACGTTACTTTGAGAGAGCTAATCGTAACTTTACTTGTGTCCATGTTGTGAGAAGTAAGTTGCATAATCGGGTGAGATTTTACTACTTGCACCCACCCTTAACAATAAAGATTTTCCATATTTGAATGAATTCACAGATGAACAAAGTACATTATTATCAACAACTTGTAGGGCTGGAACACAGTTTTAAAATCAGACATGATTAAGCCGAGCATAAACTTTTGAATTTATAAAATAATCTCAAATATCTATTTTTTGAACCAATATCATAATCCAAATCAACATGAGCTCATCTTATTAATTACAGCGTGAATGTATTTGGTGTGAGATATGTAATTAACTGATTAATTATGTCTGTATTATTACTCGCTTATTCTCTCGCTACTCATTTTAATGATTTAAATATCAGGTGGATAAAAGCAGAGCTCCAGTGCTCGGCTTGTTTTCCTGACAATCTCCTGTGTTTATAGAGTAGTTACACCATAATCTCTGATGAAGTGATGACATTCGAGGTTTAAGCTTGCCTGCATATGAAACATTATTGCGAGTAATCCCTCGTAAATGATTGAGGTAGAGAGAATTTATGAAGAACGTACGATTAACATCATTACTTGGAACAGCAACCTTGTTTAGTGTCGTGGCGTTAGCTGGGTGTAGTCAGAAATCAGAGGTACCAACTCAACCGCAAGAGAATGCGAACCCCATCTGCAGCACTAAAAACCTGACGGGTGGTTGGTCGAAAAGTGAGATAACACCAGAAGCCAAGCAAGCTTTAAACGCAGTTCTTAGCCAAATGAACACTTCAGCTGATCTCAAGCAGATCTTGAGTGTTCGAACTCAGGTTGTCGCGGGTTTGAATTACGCTATTGAGTTTGAAATGGATAATGGTGAAGTGTGGAACACCATCGTTTACCGTTCTCTACAAGGTGACATCGAAATGACGCAACCTGCACAGAAAGGTCTTCTGTGCTCATAATCTAGATGCGTCTGTATCTTGTTAGATAGGCTTATAGCAAATAAAAATGGCTCCGTATTGGGAGCCATTTTTGTTTTTAAGAAGACTGATTTGTTGAACGTTTTCAGTCGGCCAACTCGGGCTCGGCTAACTCCTGAACACAAGCTCGGCTGATGTCTTCATCAATGTAGGCCATACCGAGTTTATTGAGGTAGTCCATGCGATCGGCAGTGCGAAGCTCGATGTCGGGGCCTGCAATATTGTTGGCTTGATAAATTTCAGTGAGGTGAGACATGAATTGCTCGCCCACACTCATCATCAATAGACTCATTGCGCCTACGTCCGGTCTTACTTTAGCGCGTTGCTTTTCCGATAGGTTTACCGCTAATACGATAGGCTGCTCTTCACCTTCGAAGCGAACGCCTCGCTCACGAACGGTTTGTTGAGCCCAGTAGTACGCCAGTTCTTTGCTCTGGGTAAGAAACACTGGCTCAACCGATTCGGTATAGTTGTTGCCGATGGTCGCCATGGTTTTTGAAGCTGCTTCGTTGAGCGCTTTGTCACCAGAGCGTTTTAGACCTTGGCCTTGAATAGAAGCCAATAAAGCTGAAGATGTGCCGTGATACCAAGTATCACCCGTCGCGAAACCATTCTCTGATAACAGTGTTTTTGCATCTTGTAGGTGTGTAGGTATTGAAGTCATAGGCACTCTCAAAAAATAAGAATCTCAACAAATAGGAATCTGAACAAATATGTATACAGTTAGCTTAAACAGAAGTTGTTCGGTTAACCGTGGTGTGGAACACAAATCTGAGGCTTTGAGATAAAGCTGGCAGTACAAGCTTTATCTCAAAGCCTTCCCCCGGCTCTTACCTAAGTAAGAGAGAAGGACGGGGGAGGCTTTCGTGTTAGCGACTAATCAAAGTGTTAGCGATTAATCAAATTGGTTCGATGTATTCGCTTCGCCCGCTGCTTTTAGTGCGTTCTCACCAGCAAAGTACTCTTTGTGGTCATCACCCATGTCTGAACCAGACATGTTTTGGTGTTTAACACATGCGATGCCTTGGCGGATTTCTTTACGCTGAACATTCGCAACATAACCCAACATGCCTTGGTCGCCGAAGTACTCTTTCGCAAGGTTGTCAGTAGACAGCGCTGCAGTGTGGTAAGTCGGTAGCGTAATCAAGTGGTGGAAAATACCCGCTTCACGTGATGCGTCTGCTTGGAATGTACGGATCTTCTCGTCAGCGCTTGCAGACAGTTCAGTTTCATCGTATTCCGCGCTCATTAGGCTTGCACGGTCGTAAGCTGAAACATCTTTACCTTCTGCTACCATCGCATCGTAAGCTTGCTGACGGAAGTTTAGCGTCCAGTTGAATGATGGAGAGTTGTTGTAAACCAGTTTCGCATTAGGGTGTACTTCACGTACGCCGTCCATCATATCTTTGATTTGACCGATGTGTGGCTTCTCAGTCTCAATCCAAAGTAGGTCAGCACCCGCGTTGATTGCTTCGATACAGTCAAATACACAACGATCTTCACCAGTACCTTGGCGGAATTGGTATAGGCCTGAAGGTAGACGCTTAGGTCGAACTAGCTTGCCGTCACGGTTGAAGCAAACATCGCCTTCAGCCATATCAGCAACATCAATCTCTTCCACATCTAGGTAAGAGTTGTAGATGTCACCTTGGTCGCCCGGCTCTTTCACTACCGCGATTTCTTTTGTTAGGCCAGCACCTTGTGAATCGGTACGAGCAACGATGATGCCGTTGTCGATGCCTAGCTCAAGGAAAGCGTAACGAAGTGCGCGAAGTTTCGCGTGGAAGTCAGCGTGTGGAACCGTTACTTTGCCATCTTGATGACCACATTGTTTCTCATCGGCTACTTGGTTTTCGATTTGTAGACAACAAGCGCCTGCTTCAATCATCTGCTTAGCCATTAGGTAAGTCGCTTCTGCGTTACCGAAACCAGCATCGATATCGGCAATGATTGGCACTACATGTGTCACGTGGTTGTCGATTTTGTCTTGGATACGATCTTGTAGGTTCACATCGCCCGCTTCACGTGCAGCGTCTAGCTCACGGAATAAACCACCCAGTTCACGAGCATCGGCTTGGCGTAGGAAGGTGTATAGCTCTTCTACTAGACCAGCAACCGATGTTTTCTCATGCATAGATTGGTCTGGAAGTGGACCAAAATCAGAGCGAAGTGCAGCAACCATCCAACCAGAAAGGTATAGGTAACGACGGTCAGTCTTGCCATCAAAGTGCTTCTTAATAGAAATCAGCTTTTGTTGGCCGATGAAACCATGCCAGCAACCCAGAGACTGAGTGTATTGAGAGCTGTCTTCGTCGTAAGCCGCCATGTCTGCACGCATGATATCTGCCGTGTATTGCGCAATATCCAGACCTGTTTTGAATTTGTTTTGAGCTCGCATACGAGCAGCAGATTCAGGGTTAATTGCATCCCATGGAGCACCAGCAGCGCTTTTTGCAACTTCAATCATTTCGATATCTTGTGTAATTTGCGACATAACTATTCCTTAGTTTCACGTGGACATGTTGGCCAATTTGGCGAGGTCATTTGATTTGGATTAAATCTAACCATGGACAAATAATAATCATGTATGTGATAATTTTGTTAATTTATAGTTATTATATTCGGTATTTTTCTTATGAATATTGCTCGTATAGACCTTAATTTACTTGTGTATTTAGACATGTTGCTACGTGAAAGAAACGTTACACGAGCTGCAAATCAATTGGGTATTACTCAGCCAGCCATGAGTAATGGCCTTCGCCGATTGCGTGATCTGTTTGAAGATCCACTATTAGTGAGAACAAGTGAAGGTATGATACCGACCGAGCGCGCGCATAAGTTGCAGCCACTGATTCGAAACATCTTGGCGAATGTAGAGAAGACACTGCAGCCGACCACAGAGTTTAATGCAGAAGACAGCGAACGCGTGTTTCGTATCATGGCGAGTGACTATGCAGAGTCGACCATTATTCAACCTCTTCTTAAAAGGTTAAGTGAGATCGCACCGAAAATACGACTGGATATCATGACGCCAAGTGACGTGAGTTATCAGGATGTAGAGCAAGGTACCGTTGATATAATTATCAACCGATTTGACGATATTCCTCAGTCTTTTCACCAGATGAGCCTTTGGCACGACGGGTTTTCTTGTCTATTTAGTTGTGACAACCCGATAGCCGACAACTTCGATATTTTGTCTTATCTAAAGGCGCAACATATTTGGGTAAGTAAGACAGGTATGGGAACGGGAGTGGGGATCAACCCAAGCGAAGCACAAAAGCTTGGTTGGATAGATGAGGCATTAATGCGCATTGGTAAAACCCGTAACATCACGGTGTTTACGCGACACTATTTGTCGGCGATTCTCTTCGCTCAGCAGAAGAACCTTATCCTGACTATTCCTACCAAAGCAGCTCAACTGCAGCGCAATAACCCTAGATTGTTGATCAAGCCTGCGCCATTTGCGATTGAACCCTTTGAGGTGAAGATGGCGTGGAGTCCATTGTTACAAACCAATCCAGACCATCAGTGGATGCGTCGTTTGATTAAAAGTGTCGCTAACGAAATCGAGAGTGGAGTGACGGAATAACATAGTTTGTAGGGTATTTTTTATATGAATATCCAATATAACCGGCATAAATTAGCTAAATTCATGTCCGTTAAGTAAGTTTAAGTCAGTAAAGTAAATTTAAGCTAGTAACGTAAATTTGAGCTAGTCACGAAAATTTATTGAGTAGCCATCAATTAGTTTGAGAGAGATTTTATGAGCAGTCGTATTCAACAGGGAAGCTTGAACATTGATAGCACCCTCTACCAATTAATTAATGAGCAGGTGATTCCTGGAACAGGCATTGTCGCTGAAGACTTTTGGCAATCATTTGCAACCATTCTTGAAGATTTGGCGCCAAAAAATCGCGCATTGCTTATCAAGCGTGAAGATCTTCAACATCAAATTGACGTTTGGCACCAAGAGCGTGCCGGGCAAACGCTAGATCCTGTAGAGTACAAACAGTTCTTACAGCAGATCGGTTATTTGGTTCCTGAAGGCGATGACTTTCAAGTGACGACAGCCAGCGTAGAACCTGAGATCGCAACACAAGCAGGGCCGCAGCTTGTGGTGCCAATCATGAACGCACGCTTTGCACTTAACGCAGCCAATGCGCGTTGGGGCAGTCTATATGATGCGCTCTACGGAACGGACGTGATCAGTGAAAGTGATGGCGCGGAAAAGGGCGGAAGCTTTAACCCTGCTCGTGGCGCTAAAGTAGTGACTTATGCTCGTGAGTTCCTTGATGATGCAGCGCCATTAAACGGTGTCTCTCATAAAGACGTGACCAAATACAGCATCAGTAACGCTAGCATCGGCAATAAGCTCATAGCGACACTCGATAACGGCGAAGAAGTCACTCTCATTGATAGCGACCAGTTCATTGGCTATCAAGGTGACGCAAGTTCCCCTTCGTGCATTCTTCTTAAACACAATAATCTGCACATCGAAATTCAAATTGACCCAAGCGCACCGATTGGTAGCGTTGATGTGGCGGGTATTAAAGATGTGTTGGTCGAAGCTGCCCTAACAACCATTATGGATTGCGAAGACTCGGTTGCTGCAGTTGATGGTGAAGACAAAGCATTGGCTTACCGTAACTGGTTAGGCTTGATGAAAGGTGATCTGCAAGAATTACTAGAGAAAAACGGCAAAACTATTGTTCGTAACCTTAATCCCGATCGCCAATACACCAGCGTGACGGGTGGTGAGATTTCACTAAAAGGCCGCAGCATGTTGTTCATCCGTAATGTCGGCCACTTGATGACTAACCCTGCGATTATTGATGCCGAAGGTAATGAAGTGCCTGAAGGCATTATGGATGGCATGATCACTTCGTTAATTGCGATGCATGATTTAAAAGGCAACAGCGCGTACCAAAACTCGACTGCGAACAGTATCAACATCGTAAAACCTAAGATGCATGGCCCTGAAGAAGTCGCCTTTACTAATGAATTGTTTGGCCGTATTGAAGATGCATTAGGGCTAGATCGATTCACGATAAAAGTCGGCATCATGGACGAAGAGCGTCGTACTTCGGTTAACCTTAAAGAATGTATTCGTGCAGCTAAAGATCGTGTTGTGTTTATCAACACAGGTTTCTTAGACCGAACGGGTGATGAGATTCACACCAGTATGGAAGCGGGGCCTTTTGCTCCTAAAACACAGCTGAAAACCATGACTTGGATTGGCGCATACGAAGATCAAAACGTTGATCTTGGCTTAGCTTGTGGCCTGCAAGGTAAAGCCCAGATTGGTAAAGGTATGTGGCCAGAGCCGGATAATATGGCGAAGATGATGGACGCGAAAATCGGACATCCACAAGCGGGTGCCAATACCGCTTGGGTTCCTTCTCCAACCGCCGCGACTTTGCACGCGCTGCACTATCATAAGGTGAGTGTACCAAGCCGTCAGAAAGAGCTTCGTGAGCGAGTGAGAGCCAATGTCGATGATATTCTTACTATCCCGTTACTGGGCGATCAAAAGCTTACCGCGCAAGATATTCAAAGTGAACTGGATAACAACACCCAAGGTATTTTGGGTTATGTGGTTCGTTGGATTGACCAAGGCGTTGGTTGTTCGAAGGTACCTGATATTAACGATGTAGGGTTAATGGAAGACCGAGCGACGCTGCGTATTTCAAGCCAGCATATTGCGAACTGGTTACGTCACGGCATTTGCGAGGAAGCTCAGGTAATGAAAACCATGAAGCGTATGGCCGCAGTGGTGGATGAGCAAAACGCTGGCGACCCGAGTTACCGTAACATGGCGCCTGATTTTGAAAACAGCATTGCATTTTCAGCGGCGTGTCAGTTGGTATTCGAAGGCTGTGCTCAGCCGAGCGGTTACACCGAGCCAGTGCTGCACGCGATGCGTCTAAAACTGAAAGCGCAGGGATAGTGAAGCAACCGAATAACAAAAACAGAGAATGTAAAATACTAAAAAAAGAAACCCCCTTTAACCGAGCCCAAGGTGCCGCGCTTTTATAGCGCGGCTTTTTTTTGATTCATTTTTGTGGTGGGAAGGGGGGAGAATGGGGCAGGTTAGTGCTCACTAAGACTTAATTATTTCCGAGCCCTAATCACTGCCAGAACTTAGTTACTACCAACCTTATTTTCCGCCAAAGCAAAGATACTTAATGTCCATGTACTCATCGATGCCTTCTTTCGCACCTTCACGGCCAATACCTGATTGTTTCACACCACCGAAAGGCGCGACTTCGGTTGAGATTAGACCATCATTAATGCCGACCATACCGTACTCAAGCGCTTCTGCAATGTTCCACACTCGGTGGATGTTCTGACTGTAGAAGTAAGACGCCAAACCATAAATCGTATCGTTGGCCATCTCGATAAGCTCTTCGTCCGTGTCGAATTTCATCACGGGCGCGACTGGGCCAAAGATCTCTTGTTGAACGATGTCCATGCTGTGTTTTACATCTTTAAGAACAACAGGTTGAATGAAAAGCCCATTAAGTTCCTGAGTTGGCGTGACAGGCGTGGCACCTTGTTCAATCGCTCGGTTTACCAAAGCTTGGATGTTGTTCTTTGCGTTCAGGCTGACAACAGGGCCAATCGTGACACCTTCATCTAAGCCGTTACCAATCTTAAGCTGCTGAACCGCTTGATCGAATTTAGCCACAAACTCATCGTACACTTTACTGTGAACGTAGAATCGGTTTGCACAGACACATGTTTGACCTGCATTACGGAACTTCGACGCCATTGCCCCTTGAACGGCTGCATCGATGTCGGCATCGTCAAACACAATAAATGGTGCGTTACCGCCAAGTTCCATTGAGGTGCGTTTGATGCCTTTTGCTGCTTGAGCCATCAAAATACTGCCCACACGGGTCGACCCAGTGAAAGAGATTTTTTTGATAAGCGGATGCGAAGTGAATAGGTTGCCCACTTGTTCAGGGCTTTCACCAAGCACCACTTGAAGTAGATCTTTAGGGATACCCGCTTGATAAGCCAGTTCAACCACAGCAAACGCGGAAAGCGGTGTCTCATCCGAAGGTTTCACGACAAAGCTACAACCCGCAGCTAAGGCAGGAGCCGCTTTACGAGTGATCATTGCAATAGGGAAGTTCCATGGCGTAATCGCGCTCGCCACTCCGATCGGTTGCTTGATGGTCACCAAACGTTTGCCTGCGACTGTGCTAGGAATGGAATCACCATAAGTGCGCTTTGCTTCTTCTGCAAACCACTCAATGAAGCTCGCGCCATACACCACTTCGCCTGCCGCTTCGGCTAACGGTTTACCTTGTTCAATCGTCATGATTCGAGCAAGGTCATTCTTGTTTTCGAGGATCAACTGGTGCCAGCGATGAAGCAGTGCTGCACGAGATTTAGCAGGAATTTTTGCCCACTCTTTCTGCGCTACATGAGCTCGTTCAATCGCGCTCGCTAGCTCTGTTTCTGATGATATCGGTGCGTGCCCGATGAGTTCACCCGTTGCTGGGTTTGTGACTGCAACTGCGTTGTTCGCTTCTGTCACCATAAAAGAGAGTAAGTGCTGGTTATCAATGTTTAGCATCGTGATTCCTTTGTCGTGATTACTTTAGACGTGTTGCTGATGTGCGGGTTGGCGAGTGTTCAGATCACTTCGACCAAATGTTGATTAGTCGCAGATTGTGGTCGTTAATTCGATAGTTTTGAAGCCCTTGTTTGCGCAAGCATTGTTTACCAAATCATGTCTATCAAAGTAGGTTTTTCGAAATCCATGATCAGCTAAGTCATGGACTTCGAAATTCTCTAAGAAAGTGTTTACTGCTGACTCCAATTATCAGCTTCGATTTTCGCCAGCGCTTTTGCTGCTTTTTGAAGTGCGGGCAAGAATTTTATTGCTTCATCCGGTTTCACTCGAATCACAGGCGCTTGTATCGCTAGGCCTAGGTTTGATTGACCTGTTGGTGATGGGATCAGCACTGCGATACAGACTAAGCCTGGTAAAAACTCTTCGTCATCAATAGCAAAACCTTGGATTTTCGCTTCTTCAATGTCTTTCTCTAGAGTCGAATAGTCGGTAATCGTGTTTACTGTGTATTGAGTCAGCGGCACGTTTTCAATCAGTCTTCTGCGCTGCGACTTAGACATATGAGCTAAAAACAGTTTTCCAGTAGCCGAGCAGTGCACGGGAACGCGAGAGCCGGGGTGCAGGTGAAAGCGAAGGGGAGCTTCAGTTTCGGCACGATCGAGATAGATGATTTCACCACTTGAAAGAGCCGTCAGGTTACAACTCTCACCGACTTCTGCTCTTAGATTTTCAAGGATGGTGCGTCGCGCGCTGTGCATGGTGCTATTCAAAAGTAGGTTTTCGGCAAGTTTTCTTAGTCGAATGCCTGAGCTGTAGTGCTTTTCGTCGCCATCTCTTTGAATGATGCCCGCGGCTTCTAATTGCTGAAGCATTCGGTGCAGCGTGGGTTTTGGTAATCCGGTCTCTTCGACTAAACCTTGAAGAGAAATAAACTCGTCTTTTTGCGCTATCACCTCTAATAGTGCAAAAAGTCGGAGGGTCGGTGTATCCCCTTGAACTTGCGGTGTTTCTGTTTGCATACAGTGATTCATCCTTGCGATATGTCTATGCCTAAGAGTGTACATACCAAATCATTATTCTTCAATTATCTGAATAAAATTTGATCTTTTTTATTATTCCAATAATATAAATGTAAATTATGGAACAATTAATCTCAATAAATGGAATTTAAAGATGAAGGCGATTGAACGGATTATTGATAAAGCTCATTTAGATCGTAAGCGTGTTGTTTTGAGTGAAGCGGAGGACCCGCGAGTGCTAGCTGCTGCAAGAATGGCAATCGACAAACAGCTCGCTCACATCACACTCGTGGGCGATGAATCGGCGATCATCGCTGCTGCAGAACTGCATCACATTAACCTGGCTGGCATTCATATTGTTTCTCCTCAGGCGTCGTCACTCAAAGAGGTGCTCGCTGAGCGGCTGTATACATTAAGAAAAGCCAAAGGCATGACTTATGATGACGCTCTAGAGCTGGTTCAAGATCCACTTGTTTTTGCCAATTTGATGGTAAGGGAAGGGCTGGTCGACGGCACGGTTAATGGTGCGGTTTATACCACTTCTGATGTGGTGCGAGCCGCGCTGCAGATTATCGGCCCTGCACCGGACAGCGAATTGGTGTCCAGTTTCTTCTTGATGATGCTGTGTGAGCCTTTCCATAATCTTAAAGGCGGCATGATTTTCAGTGATTGTGGTTTGGTGATTAACCCCAATGAAACCGAGTTGGCATCGATTGCTGTGGCCGCATCAAACAGTGCTCAGACGCTACTGATGGAAGAGCCTAAAGTAGCGATGCTGTCGTTTTCTACCAACGGCAGTGCCAAGCACGAATCGGTCGATAAGGTTCGTAATGCGGCTCAACTCGTGAAACAACGTTGTCCCGGAATCGCCGTCGATCAGGATGTTCAACTCGATGCCGCGATTGTGACTGAGATTGCCGCAAAAAAGCTGCCAGATTCAGAGGTGAAAGGTCAATCGAACGTATTGATATTCCCCAATTTAGAAGCCGGTAATATTGGTTATAAGCTTGCGGAAAGATTAGGTGGGGCAGTTGCGATTGGCCCGTTGCTGCAAGGGCTGAATCAACCAGCGAATGACTTGTCCAGAGGCTGTAGTGCCGAAGATATCTTTAATGTCATTGCCGTTACCGCGGTACAAGCGCAGCAAGGGAAAGCATCTGACTCTAAGGCTGACTCTGAAGCTGATGTTGAAGAAAGAGAAGAGTCGGAGTTTGAATTCCGGTATTAACACTCGTTGCTTAAACTAATGCGGAATCTTGCACTCATATTTACCCCCAAATAACCTAATTAGGATAGCTAATGGAGTTACCTGTTTTACTCGCCATTCTTGCCACCATTGCGGTAGGTACTTATTTCCAAACTGTCACTGGATTTGGTCTCGGTATCATTGTGATTGGGCTAACGGTCAGCCTTAATCTTGTTTCCCTAAATGTTATTGCCGCGGTGGTGAGTATTGTGACCTTGTTCAATTGCTTGGTGGCGTTGATGGGTAAGCCACTGCTTGGGGAACTCAAGATTCTGGTGGTGTTAGTCATCGGTATTATTCCCGGCGTATCGATGGGCGTGTACTTGCTGGACGCGTTGAGCGAGTCGGCAACCCAAATCCTACGAGGGCTATTGGGTGCCATGGTGTTGTTCGCTGGTTTGAGCTTTATGTTTAAACCTAAAACTAGAACGGTCCGCTCGGCAACCGTATCTTTCCTTGTCTCAGGCTTTAGCTCTGGGTTAGCGGGTGGGTTGTTTGGGATGGCAGGTCCACCGATTGTTTATCATCTCTATCGGCAACCTTTTTCTCTCGATCTGGTGCGAAGCACACTGCTGATGGTTTTCGCTTGTACGTCGATGTCGCGTACTGTCAATGTCTACGCTGCAGGCGACATGGAACAGAGCATACTGTGGTTATCTGCTATTGCTGTTCCCTTGGTGGCGCTTGTCACGATGTTTGCTCGACGTTTCCCACCGCCGTTGTCTAATGATCAACTCAGAAAGTTAGTGTTTATTGTGTTGATGTTGATTGGTGGGTACTTGATGGCGGTCTCTGTATGGTCGTTGTTTTTGGCTTAGAACGTTTTCTTTATCAAAATTATCTTTGAAGGAGGAGGGCTTGATTCTCGTTTAATGCTTGATGACACCCTCCTCACTGACACGTCAGCGCTTTAGCATCTCAAAGATGTTCCTACATAGCCCGAACAAGCAGCTCTCTTGTACGTCCAAGGTAATGTTGTTGCGGTAATATGGGCTCAAATCCACTCCCATCCCCACGCCATGAATCTCAATTCCGTTTTTGGTCGACTCACGTTCAATCACTTGTTTGAGGTGGTTATCCAAATAGAACTGATCGTTGGCGGTGCTGGTGGCGGTATCCATTGGGCAGCCGTCTGAGAACACGATCAAAACCTTTCGTTGAGCAGTGTGCTGTTGCAACCGCTGGCTAGCGAACTGCACCGCTTCGCCATCAATCCCTTCTTTAAAGACATCTGCTTTACGAAGACTCGCAATGCCAAGGCGAGATCGTCTCCAATGCGTATCAAAATCCTTAAACACGATGTGCCGAACTTCGTTCAAGCGGCCTGGGTGCTTTGGTTGGCTTTGTTTAAGCCACTGTCGATAGACCTTGCCACCGTTCCAGTTGTTGGTAGTGAAGCCAATGATCTCAAATGGGATATCAGCCAATCCAACGGATTTGAGAATGGTGTCCATCAGCAGACTTAGCTTGTGACTGTGCTTTTGCATTGAGCCTGAGCAGTCCATCAAAAACGTGATGGCACATTGATGAGATGCACCGATATCAGGTTGATAAAAGACAGTGCGATCCAATGGCGACGTGACGAGCTTGGTGATGGTGGTGGCGTTAACAATGCCTTCTTCTAAATGGTCCTGACGTCGGTTCCTCTGTGGCGTGGCAACAAAGCTAGTGAGCATAGCGGCCAAACGGCGAGTGTTTACTTGTCTCGCCATGATGTCATCGGTGAGTTTCTGTCTCAGTTCGAGTAATAGGGCGCGCCTGACGAGTTTGTCTGCGGCGATGACTTGATCAAATTCTGAATTAAAGACCTGATAATTCGCGCCCGAAAGCTCGAAGACCTTGCTACTGCCCGTGATGTCAGTATCGACGTCTTGATCTTGAATGTCTCCATCAACGATAAGGGCAAGCTGCGCAAGGATTTTTATGTCTTCTTCAATGGTTGGCGTAGCCGAGCTATCGCTCTCTTGCTCTTGGTCGATGAGCTCTTGTGCAAGGGCTGCCAACTCGTTGGCGCAGTGTGCAAACTGTTGTTGGTCGGTTCTATGTTGTTTTAAGCGCTTCAGGCTATGCCCAAAAGTAGGCACGATGCCGGCGCGAGTCGATTCAATGGTCTCAGCAATGGGTTCCGAAACCGGAACACCGGTTAAGCGTGTGTGGATGACTTGCATTAGTGTAAACAGCAACATGCTTATTCGTGATTCGGTGAAGCCATTCTGATGATATTGGTCGCTCCAATACGCAAAGTTGAACTGAATGCTGGTGGTAACGCCTTTTAGATAAGATGGAACTTGCGATTCAATTCGCACCTGCTCGCAGAAGTCATATAACAGACGTTCGACCTCGTTTTTCGGTCGCAATGAGTAGTGAAGATCAGCATCTGAAAGCAAGAGTCGTAATGCCGATGAATCGATCTTGCCTTGCATCGAAAGCTTACTGTTTTTCAGCTCGTGGCGAGATACAAAGGTGAGATCGTTGGTGTGGGCAGACTGTTAATAACAGGGCTTATTGCCTTTATAGAGTCGTTCTCCCCGATAGTTCAGATCGAGTTCACCACTGATTGCTCTGGCGACAGACACACCAATATCGAGGATCTTTTTCTGCTGAGAAGAAATATTGGCCATGGTTTACGACTCCGAGTGCGAATAATTTTGAGTATGCGCTTCCAAGGCTTCACCAAAGCAACGGAAATAGTATTCGCTAACCAGTTCTTTCTCTTCGTCTTCGCAGCGATTTAAGAATGAAAGCCTAAATGCCGTCGCTACATCGTCGAATATTTGGATGTTTTCAGCCCAAGTGAGCACTGTACGCGGAGACATCACAGTCGAAAGGTCGCCAGCCCGAAACCCGTTACGCGTTAACCCTGCGGTCGCGATCATTTTCTCTACTAACTGCTGGCCACTTTCATTATTCAGCTCTGGAAGTTTGGATAACACTATCTTGGTTTCATGTTGTGGGTCTAAATAGTTGAGCGTAGCGATGATGTTCCATCTATCTAACTGACTGTGGTTAAGCACTTGAGTACCCGAATACAAACCTGAAAAATTACCCAAGCCAAGCGTGTTGCACGTAGCAAACAGGCGGAAAGAAGGGTGGGGAGTGATCACGCGGTTTTGCTCGAGAGAAGTGTATTTGCCGTCTTGCTCTAAGAGTTGCTGAATCACAAACATCACATCAGGTCGACCCGCGTCGTATTCGTCCAATACCAATGCGATGGGTTGCTGGATACTTTGTGGAAGAATGCCTTCCTTAAACTCTGTCACCTGCATTCCATCTTTAATGACGATGCTATCTTTGCCAATGAAATCCAATCGGCTTAAGTGCCCATCTAGGTTGATCCTCAAGCATGGCCAGTTCAATCTCGCGGCAATTTGTTCAATGTGAGAAGACTTGCCCGTCCCGTGCGTACCTTGTATCAAGGTGCGACGATTGGAAGTGAACCCCGCCAATATGGCCAGCGTCACTTCAGGATCAAAACAGTAGTTAGGATCGATTTTTGGCACATACTCTCCCGCATGTTCAAACGCCATCACCGTTAGGTTGCTGTCGATGCCAAAGCACTCTCTTACACTTACTTGTCGCGTTGGTATCAATTCCGACTCTTTCATCATTCTTCCCTCTATATAACCCATTACTTGTCGCAGCTATTGCGCTATGTCGTCGATTATTAACAGCTCAACCTAAGTTAACGGCACTTTTTGTACGAAAAACTACCAATAATGTGATCTAGTTTTATTAATTAGAATGAATTGTTCCAATTTAATATAAAAAGTTGACGCGCAAAAATTCTACTACTAAGGTGAAATTGAATTCGAAAAAGAGACAATTCATTCCGAAAAATGAAATTTTGATTAACTCAAGGAGAATGGAAGAATGAGCGAGCAAGAAAAACGTACGGTTGTTTCCGGCACAGTAACAATGACACCATCAGAAGCGTTCGTTGAAACTATGGTTGCTAATGATGTTACCGACATGTTCGGCATCATGGGGTCAGCATTTATGGACGCAATGGATATCTTTGCTCCTGCTGGCATTCGATTGGTCCCAGTAGTACACGAGCAAGGCGCTGCCCACATGGCAGATGGTTACTCTCGTGTATCTGGTCGCCACGGTGTGGTTATCGGGCAGAATGGCCCAGGTATCAGTAACTGTGTAACAGCAATTGCAGCTGCGTTCTGGGCACATAGCCCGGTCGTCATTGTGACGCCAGAGACAGGCACTAAAACAATGGGCTTAGGTGGTTTCCAAGAATGTAACCAGCTTCCAATGTTCCAAGAGTTTACTAAGTATCAAGGACACGTAACGCACCCAGATCGTATGGCGGAATTCACAGGTCGATGCTTCGACCGTGCGATGAGTGAAATGGGGCCTACTCAACTTAATATTCCACGTGATTACTTTTACGGTGAGACTCAAACTGAGATCCCTCAACCAGCACGTTTAGACCGTGGCCCAGGTGGTGAAAAATCTCTGAACGAAGCGGCAGACTTGATTGCTGAAGCGAAATTCCCAGTCATCATTTCTGGTGGCGGCGTGGTAATGGCTGATGCCGTTCAAGAGTGTGCGGCATTAGCAGAAAGATTAGGCGCACCCGTAGTGAACAGCTACCTGCACAATGACTCGTTCCCTGCTAGTCACCCATTATGGTGTGGTCCTTTAGGCTACCAAGGTTCGAAAGCAGCAATGAAGTTGATGGCTCAAGCGGATGTGGTTATCGCTTTGGGTACACGCCTTGGTCCATTTGGTACGTTGCCTCAACATGGTATGGACTACTGGCCGAAGAACGCGAAAATCATTCAGATTGATGCCGACAACAAGATGCTAGGTCTGGTTAAGAAGATTTCAGTTGGTATCTGTGGTGATGCGAAAGCAGCTGCGGTTGCTCTATCTGAAAGATTGGAAGGCCGTGCATTGTTGTGTGATGACAATAAAGGCGCTCGTCAAGACACGGTCGCAACAGAGAAAGCACTTTGGGAAAAAGAGCTTGATGAGTGGACACACGAACGTGACTCGTTCAGCTTAGATATGATTGAGGAAAACTCACACGAGACTCCGTTCTCTGGTGGTGAATACCTTCACCCGCGCCAAGTATTGCGTGAGCTAGAAAAAGCGATGCCAGAAGACGTAATGGTCTCAACCGATATCGGTAACATCAACTCGGTGGCAAACAGCTACTTACGCTTTGAAAAACCACGTAGTTTCTTTGCGGCAATGAGTTTTGGTAACTGTGGTTACGCGTTCCCGACCATCATTGGCGCGAAAGCAGCAGCACCTCATCGCCCAGCTATCTCTTATGCAGGCGACGGTGCGTGGGGCATGAGCCTGATGGAAACCATGACATGTGTTCGTCATAACATTCCAGTGACAGCCGTGGTATTCCACAACCGTCAATGGGGTGCAGAGAAGAAGAACCAAGTCGACTTCTACAACCGACGCTTTGTTGCCGGTGAGCTAGATAACCAAAGCTTTGCTGAAATCGCACGAGCAATGGGCGCTGAAGGTATCACGGTTGATAAGCTAGAAGATGTAGGTCCAACCTTGCAAAAAGCCATCGACATGCAGATGAACGAAGGCAAAACAACCATCATTGAAATCATGTGTACTCAGGAGTTGGGCGACCCGTTCCGCCGAGATGCACTATCAACACCGGTTCGTTTCCTAGATAAATACAAAGATTACGTATAAGTCATAGGAAGTTTGCCCGGCCAGCGCATCATCGAGAAGGTTATCGAGCGCATGGTCGGGTAATATTAACGGGTATTGGCAAGTGCTTAGGTGAAGAACATAAACGCTTAGTTCAATAATCTCTAGTTAAACATTAGAACACTAATTAAATGGCTCATAAGTATATAAGTGGTTTTAGATATATACACTTTGTCACTCGTTATTATTAATCGATCCTTAACTAATGGATCCAAAAATAGTTCTTTGACGAAGATGTATACCTATTATTATTTTGGGAAGTTATAGCTGACGATGTTAATTTTATAATCGTAAATGTTGATGCTTGGATTGTACCGAATTTAAATTAAGTGACCTATTACATGCATGTTGTGAAAAATAAACGTTATATAAGTTCAATAGAAGAACTGTATGAAATAATCGATTCGCTAATTGCTGAATGTAGTGGGTATCGTGGTTTAATTTATAACGTGTGTGATTATGAAAACAGTAATCTGATGCCAAGCTTAGGTCGCTCAAATCGAAAGAATATTCGCCGTGTCGAACAAGAGATTCTCTCGACCGTGAGAGTTTATGGCGGGCATTCGTTGAGTGCACACGAGATAAACGATTGGTTATTGATGTGTTTAGCCAAGAAACAGGGGTTTCCTACCCGTTTACTTGAGTGGACAGATAACCTGGTCAATGCGTTGTGGTCTGTGTGTCATAGCCAAAGTAAAGACTGTATCAATATTATAAAAGCTATTGATTATCAAAATGTTAGTGTTTTTAGCTCGCCGTGTGATCTCAACAAAACTCAGATATTTAATGTGGCGGACTGCGATCAGCAAGAGCCACGCAAGGAGAAGTGGTATTCCATTCACCCATTTAAGGAAGGTGGCAATGATGCCATTCAGCCTTTGTATGATGAGAAAGAGTATTCAAACGGTCTAGTGTCCGTTCATATTCTTCCATCAGTGAAAGTAAACCTGATAAAGGAGTTAATATCCATGAATGTTTTAAATGAACCGACAGAGTATGTCGAAGAGAAACTAACGGATTTAAAAAACGAAGCACATGCAGATAACAACCAAGTCATAAATAAAGGTGAGGGTAATATTGAATTACAAGTGAATACTCATGATCGCCAGCTTGAGCAGTATGGCCGAAAGTACCATCAAGATTTTGATTTCGACTAAAGTCTAATATTTCTACTGATTTTATTTAGAGCTCATATAGATCTAGTGATTACGAGATAAATAAAATTAGAACACCAATTAATTTATAAAAAGATGAAATCTGTGAGCTTAAAGATTGTTTATAAAGTAACTCGAAGTTAGAGTGATGAATCTTGTTATCAAGTTGTTAAATTTTTACAGATCTAGTTTAAACACTCTAATAAAAAAGTGGCGCAAAGCTACTGAAATTTAAACCAATAACGAAAACATAAAGGATTCTGGAATATGAATATGCAAACCAATGCAGCGACATTCGTGCTGGAAAACCAAGTCGACACCGCCTTTTTACAGTCTTTTAGTGATGCATGGAATAACCATGATATTGAAGCGCTAATGTCGTTTATGACCGAAGACTGTGTCTTCCACACCGTGGCAGGAGAAGGCGAACTTGGAAACACTATCGAAGGGTACGAAGCCGTTCGCAATAGCTTTGAATTGGTTTGGCAGAACTTTCCAGATGCAGCCTGGAGTGATCCTGTCCACTTTGTGTGTGGAGACCGCGCGGTAAGCGAATCAACGTTCTCTGCGACTAACCCAGATGGCACCGTCATCGAAGCTCGTATGGTTGATGTGTTTACCCTGAAAGATGGAAAAATCAGCGTAAAAAATGCCTTCCGTAAAACACGACCTCTTTTGACTCCTAACAACACTCCCAAGAGCTAGACACGAAACCAAAATCAGTCCACGTGTTATGACTAGGAGAGTCGAATTATGAGTTTAGTAATGGAACAACCGGCAGCCGATGTGCCGCCAAAGGTGACAAGCACCCAAGCAAAAGAAAGCACCCAAGCACAAGATAAATACGATCCAAAATACGATCCACTTAAAGACAAGAGCCCAGGTCACGGTAAGGAATACGCCCCGACTTATTGGGTAGATACCGCAGGCGCGCCACCTGAAGATGATGGTCCAATTACATCGGATATGGATGTGGATGTGGCGATAATCGGTTCAGGCTACACAGGCCTAAGCACCGCGATACACCTTGCTGAAATGTACGGCATTAAAGCGACTGTGATTGAAGCTAACCGTATGAGTTGGGGCTGCAGTACCCGAAATGGTGGCCAGGCTCAGTGTGCGTCAGGACGTTTGAAGCGTTCTCAGTGGATTGAACGCTGGGGACTAGAAACCGCACTGAAAATGCATCGCGAATGCGTCGATGGTATGAACACCTTTAAGTCTCTGATCAAAGACATTGATTGTGACCCACAGTCGGGCGGCCACTTATACGTTGCCCATCGTCCCAAAGTGATGGCAACACTTGAAAAAGAAGCCAAGTTGCTGCGCGACACGTTCGATTACGATGCGCAGATCTTAGATGCGGAAACCGTAAAGCGTGATTACGTTGGTGATCAAGAAGCGGCAGGCGCAATGCATGAGCCAGAAGGTATTGGTATCCATGCTGGGAAACTGGCGTTTGGTTATCTAAGAAAGGCGAGAGCACTCGGCGTAAAAGTTCACCCAGCAAGCCCTGTTATGGGTTGGGAAACACGTAACGGTGTGCACTACCTGAAAACACCAGGTGGTGTGGTTAAGGCTCGCTCTGTCGGTGTTTGTACCGGTGGTTACACCAGTCAAGGTTTGCATTCAGAGCTTAAGAATCGCCTATTACCTGTACTTTCTAACTCGATGGTGACACGTCCGTTAACTCAAGACGAAATCGCCGCGTGTAACTTCAAAACCAATCAGGTGATTACTGATACCAGAATCCTACGTCATTACTACCGTTTGTTACCCGATAACCGAGTGCAGATCGGTACACGCAGTGCCATCAGTGGCAAGAATGCGCCTGAAAAGAAATACGAAGACATGTTGAGAGCGGATTTAACCCGAAAATTCCCTTCTCTCGATCAGATCAAAATCGATTATTCATGGTGGGGTTGGGTGGATGTTAGCCACGACATGATGCCAAGAATCTATCAGCCGAATCCAAAGCAATCCATATTCTACGCACTAGGGTATGGCGGCAATGGTGTGATGTACTCCGCTCAAGCAGGCAAGCGCCTTGCCCAGTGGATCGCAGGTGAAGGTCATAAGCTTGACTTGCCAATATTTGAATCAAAACTTCCGTTCCCCAACGTGAGGGAAGTGGTGGAATCTGAGATGTTTGCACCATTTCGAAGAGTAGGGCAACAGTTCCTTTATCAGTGGTATTCGTTAAAGGATGAAGTGCTTTAGCTACTCGAACATTGTTTCCAAAATAGGGAAATAGAATTACGACCGGGAAAGTTGTACCAGGTCACCTTGTGAGCAAAGTACAGGCAGGACGTCTGTATGATAGGAAAGGTTAAGACTATGAAATTGATTAAAAATAAAATTATTGCTGGTGTCACTATTGTAGCAACAGCGGTGTTATCTCATACTGCGGCAGCAGCGAATTTTAAAATGGCTATCGGCGATGCTGCTGGTGGTACGCAGTGGGAATTAGCGACCTCATTCTCTGAACTGATGGAGCAAAAAACAGACGGTAAAGTGAAAATCGACCTGTTCCCGAATGGCCAATTAGGCAATGAGCAAGACACCGTAAACGACGCAGCAATCGGTCTTCTCGACTTCTCTGTACTGGCGATCAACAACGTGACGCCTTTCTCTCCAACCGTTGGTCTATTGACCATGCCTTACGTGATTCAAAGCGCAGAAGAAGCAGTGCTACTGACTCAAGGTCAAGTAGGCCAAGATTTAGTTGATAACACGATTCGTGACGCTGGTGTTCGTATTGTCGGTTGGGCTTATTCTGGCTTTAGGGTTTTGACCAACTCGAAAAAGCCTGTTGCTTCACCAGAAGATTTGAAAGGGCTAGTGATTCGTGTTCCTCGTAACGAAATCATGATCGCGTCTTATCAAGCATGGGGTGTAAACCCAACGCCAATGGCGTGGTCTGAGACTTTCACTGGCCTGCAACAAGGCGTGGTAGATGGACAAGATAACCCTTACATCACAGTCCACGCGATGAAATTCAACGAAGTACAAAAGTACGTGACCAACATTCGCTACATTTTCTCTTTGGAACCTCTAATTGTGAGTGAAACGGTCTTCCAACAACAGACTCCTGAAATGCAAAAAATCATTCTTGAAGCAGGTCAGGAAGCGACAGAGCACAGTTTTGCTTATCTAGAAAATACGGAAAACAAGATCCGTGAAGAGCTACAAGCGAAAGGCATGGTATTCACAGACCCAGCAGACAACGAGCAAGAGTGGATCAGCAAGGTGACTAAGTCAGTTTGGCCTAAGTTCTACTCAAGCATTGGAGGCAAAGACAAGCTAGACGACGTTCTTGAGTTACTAGGTAGAAAGTAACGATTAGATTCGCCCTATCTGCTGTTCTGCGCTACTTAATCACCTAGCGATAGAACAGTGAGATAGGGCATTTACATGGCTGTACTCGTTGATCTGTTCTGTACCTGATCTTTTTAGGACCGTGAGCGACTGGTTGTCATGTGGAAATCAACATTGGAGGTTATATGTCAGTCGCTAAAACAATAAAAACGCACCTAAACAACATTGAGGAATATACCTGTTGTCTGCTGCTCGCAAGCTTTGTCCTATTGCTGTTTACACAAATCCTTACTCGTCAGTTCTTTGATTACTCTATCCCTTGGGGGGATGAGGTCGCTACTTACATGTTCGTTTGGTTTGCCTATCTAGGGGCTGTTGTTGCGGCCAAGATGTCGGCGCACAACCGAGTGAGCTTTCACTTTAAATTCTTTCCGCCAATCGTGCAGACCGTGAGTGAAACCATCGCTGACTTCTTATGGCTCTGTTTCAACGGCTACTTCGTTTACCTCAGCTACGACTTCGTGTTCAACAAAATGAATCTGTTTTGGAAGTCTCAGACTACAGGTATCCCGATGAAGTACTTCTACATGATTTTACCTATCGCGTTTTCACTGATGATGATTCGAATTATCTGGAACAACTATGAGCGTTTATTCAAAGGCGCAACCAACGAAGATCCAGAAGTCAAAGAGCTGCGCAAAATGACGGCACAAAAGTCAGCGCAATAGTCATCACAGAGAATAGTCGTAATAGAGAGATGTAATAATGGAATCCTATTTAACTCTAATTTTATTTGGTGGCTTTTTAACGCTGTTAATTCTGGGCGCACCAATCACAGTATCACTGGCTGGCGCTTCGATGGCGGCCTATATGTTGCTCGACAAAAATCCCATCGCTTTAGTACAAATCGCGTTTACCTCGGTGGGTAACTTCCCGCTAATGGCCCTGCCAGCCTTTGTTCTTGCGGGTGCATTAATGGAGGCGGCGGGTATCTCCAAACGTCTGGTGGATATCGCCGAAAGCTTAGCGGGTCCCGTAACAGGTGGCCTTGGCGCAGCAACGGTAATGGCGTGTCTTTTCTTTGGTGCTATCTCGGGTTCAGGCCCTGCAACCACCGCTGCGGTAGGCATGCTAATGGTGCCTGCGATGGTCAAGCGTGACTACGATAAGAGCTACGCATCGGCAGTTACTGCTGCATCTGGTGGCTTGGGCATTATCATCCCACCATCCATTCCCTTGGTTATCTTTGGTATCTCCGCAATGGGCTTAATGGCGCCACCGGAAGCCATTGCTCAACACGGCCAGTTTGCTTCTTTGTCTATTCCAAAACTGTTTGTTGCTGGGGTTGTACCGGGCTTCATCATGGCTTCGACGCTGGTGGTAACCAACTACTTCATTGCTAAGCGAGAAGGCTATAAAGGGTTGACTGAAACCTGGTCGTTTGGCGATGTAAGGCACTACTTGCGCCGCGGTTTATGGTCGATATTAGCGCCGTTCTTGATTCTTGGCGGTATCTACAGCGGCATGTTCACACCAACAGAATCTGCGGTTGTAGCGATATTCTATTCGTTGTTTGTGGGTGTATTTATTCACCGCGAATTGTCGTTCAAAAGTGTGATGAAATCTCTATCGACCACGACATGGATCACCGGACGTGTGTTGTTGATCCTCTTTGCAGCAACAGTATTTGGACGCTTGTTGATCGAGCAAAAGATCCCGGTTGTCGTGGCTGAATCATTACTCAGTTTTACCGACAACATGTACATGGTGTGGGCGCTAACCATTACCTTGTTGTTGTTCATCGGCATGTTTATGGAAACCTTAGCGGCGATCATGATCATCGTGCCAGTGTTACTGCCAATCATGTACATGCTGGGCGCTGATCCAACTCACGTGGGCATCGTGGTGGTGTGTACCTTATCGATAGGTTTTGCAACGCCGCCGCTTGGGGAAAATATCTTTGTCGCCTCGGGAATAGGGGGTTCCACGGTTGAACAAATCACCGCGAAGATCCATCCCTTTGTTCTTGCTTCTGTTGTGGGCGTTTTCGTTATCGCTTTCTTCCCACAAATTACGCTTTGGCTACCGTCCTTAGTCGGCTATTAGGAGAGATAACCATGAATTTATCCAGAATCATCCTCATTGGTTGTGCCGTGTTTGCAGTGGTGAGTGGTATTAGTTTACGTGCGGAACACTCTGAAATAGAGAAAGAAGCCAAGCCTGTCAATGTGCTCGATATTTCTGAACCACATGTTGTCAGTAAGGCTGAAAGAAGAGCCAAAACCTTGCTTGCCAAGGCAGTGATACACGTTCAAAAAGAGGGCGACGATAGCGTCAAAGACTTCATGAGTGACCCTGAATATATCGATGGTGAGCTTTATGTGTTTGCGTTGGGCATTGATGGCCAATTCCTTGCCAGCGGCGGCTCGTCAATGGTGTTAGTGGGTGACAGTGTTTTAGATACGCAAGACGTCTACGGTAATCCTTTTTTCCGTGAAATGATCACCAAAGCAGTACACAACGGTTTTGGTGAAGTGAAGTATCACTGGACCAATCCGACCGATCGAATGGGTGAGCCGAAAACGACTTTCTTTGAACGTGTGGGTGATGTGATTGTCGCTGTCGGTTATTACCCTGAACGTTCCAGTGCGGCCGAAGCAAAGAATTTACTGGCGAGAGCGATGACCGCGATAGTGGAGTCAGAACAAGAGAGCCTAAATGAGTTTAATGATGCCGATGGCAGCTTTGTAGAAGGGGATTTGTATGTGTTTGTGATGGATATGAGCTCTGGAAAGTTGCTGGCGCATGGGGTCTCTCCTGAGCTAGTTGGGCGTTCGCACAGCGAGATTCTAAGCCCTGACGATAAGCCAATTCTTACTGAGATGTTGAACCTTGCGAAAGAAAACGGCCGAGGTGTTTACACTTATCGTTGGTTGAACCCGCTGTCGAGTAAAGTCGAAACCAAGCACACGTATTACCGTGTTATCGACAATAAGCTAGTAGGGGTCGGTTATTACACAAATTCAAACAAGACGTAAAAATGAATATTCTATGATCGTAAGTCTATTTAAATTAATGGCTTACGACTCTTTTTACCCCTAAAAATAGGAGTGTGTAAAAAAGCAATTTAGTAAAATTCACACTGTGAAATTTTTGTTGTGAAATTGTGGCAAAAATACAAGTAGTATGAAAAACATGGAAACCACACAGTAAAGAACAATTTTGAAAAGGGTCTATTGGGATGTTTGACCTAAATGAAATTTAAAGCCGTACGAGGGATAGACTATGAATATGCTGACACTAGACAAAACAGAACTTCACAGAAACCATTCAACATTTATTGCTGAAGCTGTCTTTGCCGTCGAAATGGTGAAAGCAGACAAGCAACTCGAAAAACAGAAAATGGCGAAACAGTTGCTTGATACTTTATTTCCTCTTGAGGCGGGTTCACACGAAGACGCGGTGAGCTACGAGATTGATTACCGACATGTTCAGGTTTACTTCAAAAACGGTGAGCACACCGGCCTAAAACGCGCTAAACACTTTGTAGCTTACACAGGTGATAAATCTAAGCCTTCAGCAATCCTATTCCGTGATGAAAGCGGTACGCACGTTGAAGTGACAATCGGCGCTCGTAAAGGCACAGGCCGTCTGGAGTTGGTTGATATTCAAGATATCCAATTAGAGACGTGCACTACGTTTGGTCAAACTGAGGCGAGCCGTTCTTCTGGCATCCGTCACTGGGTGAGCTTAGTAAAAGGTGATGAAAGTGGCCGCCCGAATGCATCAAGTGAAGACAAAGAGTTCACGGCGAAAAATGGTGAAGACTATAACCTAGGTTTTTGCTTCGCAATCTAACGAACTGTCTTTGAAATGTGCAGTGCTGATCTGTGAGACGCAGCACTGACATTTGAGCACTGATTTCTCTTTTACCTTTGGTAACTTTCCCCGCCCCTATAGCGGGGCTTTTTTATTAGAGCTATAAGTAAATTGGGCGATTATCAAAATTATATGCAGAAATTTTGGATGTGACGTTACAGTGTGTGGTTTTGATTTAAGTTGTTGTATTTAAATAATTTTGTTCTTTTGTTTTATTCTGTTTTTATTAGGTTAACTATCATTGTCAACGGTGGTTTGGGCGACTATTGAGCGAAATCTCAGTCAAAATGCTTTGAGCTGTGCTATAATACGCGCCTTGGGATTGAGCCAGTAAGTCCATTTATCACTAACTATTGTGATTTTTATTGCCTTTTATTTAGGCGATGCGGCGAGCCAATCAAGTAGTAGTTGGATATGGAGAGCGTCCTTATATTCGTTGAATCGGATATGCGAACATCATAATTTATGAGTTTTAAATCAAAAAAGTACAGTATTGATTCTACTGACTATCAAGTTGGTCAAGACAACGTCAGTAAATGGGGCATGGATGTCCATAACACAGTTTTCGTAGCCTCAGTTGGCTTATCTCTTCTCTTCATCATCACTCTTCTTGCTCTTCCTCCTGCAGATGCTAAAGCTGCAATTGATTCTATTAAGGGTGCTGTTCTATCAAAGTTTGACTTCCTGTTTATGTGGGGAGCTAACATCATGCTAGCGTTTGCTGTTGTTCTTGCTTTTTCACCGTTGGGTAAAATCCGTTTAGGTGGCGAAGACGCGACGGCGGACTATTCAATGTCATCTTGGATTGCGATGTTATTCGCAGCAGGTATGGGTATTGGACTTATCTTCTGGGGTGTTGCAGAGCCAACTGCGTTCTTCACTAACTGGTTCGGAACGCCATTAGACGCAGAACCTTTCACAGCCGCTGGTCGTGAACTGGCGCTAGGCGCAACCGTATTCCACTGGGGTTTTCATGCATGGGCTATCTATGGCATGACGGCGCTTTGTCTGGCGTACTTTGTTTATAACAAAGGCTTACCGCTATCAATGCGTTCTGTGTTTTACCCAATTCTGGGTGAGCGTGTGTGGGGCAAAACTGGTGATGTAATCGATGTACTAACCGTACTGGTTACTCTGTTTGGCCTTGCGACTTCATTGGGCTTAGGTGGTACACAAGCAGCAAGTGGTATTAGCCACGTGTTCGGCTTGGAAAACAACATCTTCCTTCAGCAATCTATCATCGTTCTGATCATGGGCTTGGCGATCATCTCTGTACTACGTGGTATGGACGGTGGTGTTAAGTTCCTAAGTAACCTGAACATGGTTATTGCATTCATATTCCTTGGTCTTATCGCTGTATTGAACTTCACAACTGTGCTTGATTCAATGGCAACGGCGGCAACGGGCTATGTGAAAAATATCGTAGCTTTGAGCCAAAGTGCGGGTCGTGAAGACACAACATGGCTGCATGGTTGGACTGTGTTCTACTGGGCATGGTGGGTAGCGTATGCACCTTTCTTCGGTATGTTCGTAGCGCGTATTTCTAAAGGCCGTACGGTTCGTGAATTCCTACTTTGCGTATTGATTATCCCAACATTGGTAACGTCGGCTTGGATGTCGATCTTCGGTGGCGTAGCTATCGAGCAAGTAATTAACCATGTGGGGCAACTTGGCCTCGACCAAGGCATTACAGACGTATCTCTAAGCTTGTTTTACATGCTAGATGCTTATTCGTTCGGTAGCATTCTGTCTGTTCTCGCAGTCGCGCTGATCATCGTGTTCTTCGTTACAACGTTGGACTCAGGTTCTATCGTTATCGATGGCATGACGGCGGGTGGTAAATTAGAAGTGCCAGTGAAACAGAAAGTCGTTTGGGCGGTTATCTCAGGTGCTATCGCGATGGTGATGCTGTGGATTGGTGGTACTCAATCAATCCAAGCTCTGCAATCTATTACGATTATTGCAGCACTGCCGTTTACGATCATTCTTTTGATTGGTTGTGTGAGCTTGTTGAAAGGCCTACTGACAGAAGTCGGTAAAGGGCAAGAAACCGTAACTCAAACTACAAAATAAATCGTGAATTAAGTAAGTCGCTAGATAGAGATTTACTTTACTCAGCATGATTCAAAGCTCTCTTGTACTTGGTGCAAGAGAGTTTTTTATGCCTAGGAAGAAATCAGAGACCAGATAAAAAAGAGCCACAAGTGAATCATCACTTGTGGCTCTTTTCGTTCTTAGTTCTAGGTGCTCGGTTCTAGTTATTAGCGGGTATGAGCTTATGCGTTCAATTCGTGCTGAATAACGTAATCCAAAGCACCAACAACAGCAGCAACTTGAGCATCATTACACTCTTCGTCTGTTACTTTGTCACTGTCTGGGTAAACCTCTGTGGTTGTACCGTACTTACAGTCAGTCACGCCGCCACATAAGCCAAGCTTCTTCATTGGGTAGTTGATCACGCCGTGTTGAGTGACGTCTGAACCAATGATCTTGCCTTCGTCATCCGCAGGCGCAATGTGGGTTACTTTTTCAACTGAAGCGATGACAGCAGCTTGGAATTCAGGTTGTGGGTTTTCAGTATCGCCAACAGTGTAGAAACCGTCTGGGATCATACCTTCGATGTACTCAATGCCATCACGAGCTGCGAGTGAAGGTCGGAATTCAGTTTCATCAGAGTCAGTCGTCTCATGCAGGTCAACGTGAACCAATACTTCTGGCAGAGACGCTACTAGAGCTCGTAGGTTTGCTGATTCTTCTGCTGGCGTACCGTCGTAGAAAGAGCGGTTTGGATCAACAGCATTTGGATTCCAGCGGTTGATCACTTCGTAGCCCCAAGGGCTCACACAAGGTGCGACAACAATGTTGAAGTGCGCCGTGTATTTTTCTGCTTGAGTCGCAGCGAATTTGATCGTGCCATGCACGCCACTGGTTTCGTAACCGTGAACACCACCTGTCACCAGAATCGTCGGCTTTGACTCGTCCCAGTTTTTGCTCTTGATAGCGAAGAGTGGGAAGCGAGCTTCGTCGTAGCTCAGTGCGCCGTATTGTTCGATGTCAAAGCGGTCTGCCAGTGCTTTAATCTTTGGTACAACTTCTTGCTGGTATTCACGCTTAACCGTTCGTTGAGCTAACCATGCTTCACGTTCTGCTTGTTGCCATTTTTGCCCTGGCTTACCAATCGGGTAGGTAGATTCACTTTTCATCAATACTTTTTCTTTTATGTTCGTGAAAGATTAAGACAGATTATTCCTGTCTAACAGAGACAGCAATAGAAAACACAACTTGTGACTTTATTTTTTACAGACTCATAACTTTGATGAGTGAATTGATGGTGTTACATTTTATTGATGGTTCAATTCTTTATAAAGAGACAACAAAATGGCTGGAGCAAGTTTACTAACACTGTTAGATGACATTGCAACCGTGTTGGATGATGTCGCATTGATGTCTAAGGTAGCCGCTAAAAAAACCGCAGGCGTATTAGGTGACGATTTAGCCCTTAACGCCCAGCAGGTATCCGGTGTTTCTGCTGAAAGAGAAATCCCAGTGGTATGGGCGGTCGCAAAAGGCTCATTTAAAAACAAGCTGATTTTGGTTCCGGCAGCACTATTGATCAGTGCATTCATTCCTTGGTTGATCATGCCACTACTGGTGATTGGTGGTCTGTTTCTTTGTTTTGAAGGGGCAGAGAAAATCTTAGAAAAGCTTTTTCCTCATGCTCATCAAGAGGATGAAAAGGGGGAGGATACGAGTACTGGTGAATCCATAGAGGAATATGAGAAGAGAAAGGTCGCAGGCGCGATTCGTACCGATTTCATATTATCCGCAGAAATCATCGTGATAGCACTTGGCACCGTGACAGGTACAAGCATCGTTACTCAGATTCTTGTCGTGAGTTTGATTGCGGTTGTGATGACGATTGGTGTTTATGGCTTAGTGGCAGGGATCGTTAAGTTAGACGATTTAGGCTTTTATCTGCAGCGAACATCGAATGGCAGTACCATTAAAACTCAATTGGGTAATGGGCTAGTCGCGTTTGCTCCCAAGTTAATGAAGACGCTTGCTGTGGTCGGCACTGCTGCGATGTTCTTGGTTGGTGGCGGTATTGTGGTGCACAACGTTCCTGCGATTCATCACTTAATTGAGCTGATTATTATGGACTTTCGTGGACATACGATAGCGACAGCGGTTGTTCCAACTCTGCTGAACGGTGTTATCGGTGTCTTAGCTGGACTGATCGTCGTTGCAGTTTGGACTGCTATCGGAAAAATTCGCGGTAAGTAATCGTTAAATTACTGCTGGGAATAAGACAGTCTTTCATCGAAACAAAAAAGGGTCACCATAATTACTATGGTGACCCTTTTCGCTAAATGGAGGGTGTTTATTTAACAGCCCAAGTGCTTATTTTACAGACCAAGCAATCGCCTCGCCGCCACGGATTGGCACAACGATGTCTGAACCGAAAGGCATCGTTTCAGCAACATTCCACTCTTCTTTAACGAGCGTAATTGTATCTGAGTTACGTGGCATGCCGTAGAAGTCTGGGCCATTGTGGCTCGCGAATGCTTCTAGGTTCTCAATCTTGCCTTCTAAATCGAATACTTCAGCGTACAGTTCAACCGCAGCGTGCGCTGTGTAAGAACCTGCACAACCACACGCTGACTCTTTTGCACCTTTAGCGTGTGGTGCAGAGTCTGTACCCAAGAAGAACTTCTTGCTGCCGCTTGTTGCCGCTTCGATAAGCGCTAATTGGTGCGTGTTGCGCTTTAGGATAGGAAGGCAGTAGAAGTGTGGCTTAATGCCGCCAACCAACATGTGGTTGCGGTTGTAAAGCAGGTGGTGAGCGGTGATAGTCGCAGCAACGTTGTCGTTCGCGTTCTTCACGAAAGTCGCAGCATCTGCAGTTGTGATGTGCTCTAGAACAATCTTCAGGTTAGGGAAGTCGTTCACAATCGGTGCAAGTACTGTGTCCAGGAACTGCTTCTCACGGTCAAAGATATCAACATCGTGAGTCGTTACTTCACCGTGTACCAAAAGTAGCATGCCAACTTCCTGCATTGCTTCTAGTACGTGGTAAATCTTTTGAGCAGAAGTTACGCCTGAATCAGAGTTTGTTGTTGCGCCAGCAGGGTATAGCTTCGCTGCTACAACAGCGCCAGATTCTTTCGCTTTACGAATTTCATCAGGTGTTGTGTTGTCTGTCAGGTAAAGTGCCATTAGAGGCTGGAATTGTTCACTTGGCTGCTCTGCCATGATGCGTTCACGGTAAGCAAGAGCCATTTCGGTATCGGTTACCGGTGGGATCGTATTTGGCATGATTAACGCTCGACCATTGTAACGGCTGATATCGCGAACTGTATCTTTTAATACTTCGCCATCGCGTAGATGAACGTGCCAGTCGTCAGGACGAGTAATCGTAAGTTGTGTCATTGAAGGCTCCCACCATTTGAAGTGTTATGTAGTTGGAGCCTAAACTCAGCGAAATCTGTGAAAGCAATCGCTTACGTTTAGGCGACAGGATGATAGTGGAAAAGTACTTTCATTTCATCCTATTTTTAACTCTTCATGGCTAGGAGCTTGTTTTTATGGATATTTTATTCGGTATCTATTTGTTAATAAGGGTTAGCGGGTGGCTACCCACAGACCATGGATCATTCCTGGAACCCAGAAGAAGAAAGTAAGAATGATATTAATCACCAAATCTTTCCCGGCGCCGCGAGCGAAGAACACGCCAACAGGCGGAAGCAGTACACATAAGATGATAATGACGAGTTTGTTCATGATAAATCCTTTTTATTCAATGAAAGTTCAATGCGGTAAACGTGTTCATATTATAGAACGTCTCGAGAGTGTTACGGCATTGCTGCCTTAATGTACCAAAATAGAAAGCTAAACATCTCAAGATACTAGCCTAGTATCAAGTGTTTAATGCCTGCCAGTTCGACTAAAGTTAGATTGGATGTAATAGTGAGGTTTGAGTTGAAATTGTTTAAATTGAAACATAAATAGTGTGCAGTCTAGCGTTAAACTAGTTACGAATAACTAGTTTAACGCTAGCGTCTTAGGATTATTCGGTATCAACCCAAAGCTCTAATCCATTTAGGTAGCTGTCTCCTGTGGCCCTAAAGCCTGTTAACTGCTCATCTGCGGTTAGAGTATATTCATCGCTATAGTGACCTGAGTAAGATTTGCTACCACAGGTTAACAGTAAGCCACCAGATTTATTATATAGAAAGAGTCGAGACATATCGTTTCCAGACCCAAACTCTGTGGGTCCCCAGACAGCTCTAACTCTACCTATGTCAGCAACGTTTATTGTATGTTTGGCTCCGCCAGTGCCTCCAATATGAGCACCTCCTACCTGCGAGATAGAATCTACAATAAACCCACAGCCAAACGTCACTTGAGCATTGATACGAGTATCAAATAGATAATCATTACCAATGTCATCACCAAGGAATTTAACTGGATACCCTAGAGGTGTTGCATCGACGCAAGCAGCAAATCGAACACTCGAATTGGCATCATATGTACTAACAACTCTATCTGCCATGTTTACGGAATGATGATAGCTAGTTCCACTTGCTCCTTGGTTACTAGCCCAGTAGCTAACGTCAATTGGCCAGTTGTGATTAGTAAACAAACGGCCACTAGTATTGCCATCATCATATAGGCTTCGAAGTTCCGTCACCGTTGGCAATCGTGCTCCTCTAGCTTGGCACAAGTGATTAGCAGTGTGCCAATCGTGAGAAGCCGTGGTGATACCATTTAAAGCGGTAGTACCGTTACCAACTTGAGGTGTGGCGATGATTTCAGCATCTTTAGCATCTGCGTACATCAACGGTGGTAGGTAGATATTCCCTGAGACGATTGGCTCATATGGGTTACCGACGTAACCTTGCAAAATTCCTGTGGCATAGCCCCCTTTTCCATCAGACACAACATAGGACACAGATGTTTCTCCAGGTTGGGTACTAGTGAAATCAAACTCAGTATCATTGAAAAGATTACCATCGTTGTTGGCATCGTTTGGAATTAAGATGGTTGCACCAAAGCTGTATATGTCAACGAGATGAAGAGTATCACCGTCAGGGTCACTTATAAGATCCGCAACATTGAACCTTAATTGTTTACCATAAGGAATTTTAGCTACCTCGTCACCAGAGTCTGGATCTATATAACTGATTTTCCTACGAGATTCTGCTGTTGGTGCACTGTTTGTGTCTGTTGAGACCGCGATATCAATACTACCAGCTAACACACTTGAACCATCACTATAGCTATATAGGATGCGTTCTACGCCGCTTGGTATGCCATCTCCTGGGGTGTAATCAATCGTATTAGTTGATGTGTTTGCAATAGCAGTTGAATTTGTCGCATCACCATTAGGCAATGTAACCGTGGTTGCTAATGCATATGTGCTTGTGTCTAGAGAGTACCCCGCGTTCCCAAGCTCTTTAGCGATATCTATTTGTACAGATGTGAAAGAGGAGGTTAGTCCTGAAATCGGTGTAAGTTGCTCAGTTGACTCACCGACAGCCGCACGAACTGTCGCTTCAGCAAAACCATCTCCTGATGTTGCTGAAGTAGCGCTAATACGCGCCTCTCCATGGTTACTATGGGAGCTCATAGCGATGTCAGAAGGTAGCGCAGCGCCAACTCGATAGCGGTAGTCGCACACTTTTGCACTTTGAGCGCTAATGGTGAAGCCATTGGCATTTTGGGATACAACATTACAATCATAGCTATTATTCAAAGACGTAACTGTCGTTAATGTAACTGACGAATCATCAGATGACTCCATATTATTCGACAAATCAACAAAAAAGGTATTTGTGGGAGTGCTTTGACGAATTACATCCTGAGCATAGTAAAGGGTATCTCCTGATGTTGGAGATTCGGGTTTGGAGTTAGTAGTCGCTTCGTCGCTAGATGCACCACACCCAAACAGCGCCAATGATATCGCTACTGACAGGGATAATTTATGAAAAGGTGCGTATGTACTTATTCTCATCATGTATTTAATACTCATTAGTGAATGTTATGGGAATTAAGCAAAGAGAGCACAGCCCATTATTTATTTGCGTATTCTAACAAGGCTAAATCACTTTAAATTAGCACGAGCTAGTATCTGGCACTGGTGAGTGCCTAGTTGACAGCTGGCGCTATTAGCAATGATATAAGTTAAAACTCAAACTGTTATACGTCTCTAGTATTTATATTGAAGTGGGGTTGTTCATGTGAATAACTACTTTTATAAGATAAGACCGAAGGTGGGATCTAATACCAGTTACTAAATTAGCGAATGAGTAACCTAAGGAATTAAATGCCTAGGTTATTTTTTAGGTGAATGGTTTTCTTGCTCAAATATCCACTAGGCATATCGGAAGGTCACTTTTCTTTACTTGCTAACCAAAACGTTTATTCATTGCATATCATACACCCGAAGTTAGCAAGGGGCTAACTAATCATATTATGAATATATCGAAGGAAATAAAAGTGAAAAAACTAACACTTATTACACTGCTATCTGCAATTACATCTGTTCCAGCTTTTTCTGCACCTGGCGATACCTCTATTGGTTCTGTAGTATTCAGCGGCTTTGTTCCTGGTTTTGTATCCAACGGTGACATCCTTGTTACTGGTGCGGGCGGTAGTGAAGACCCTGCTTCTTTTGTTGGTACGTTACAGGTGAACGCTGACGGTACGTTCGCAACGACTAAAGCAGTTGTTTTGGAAGCGCATGACTACACGGGGGCTGTGCTTGGGGCTTTAACTCCAGCTAACTGGACGGTATCACAAGTAAATGTGCTTCCAGCTTCAATGGGTGAAGTACAGCCTAACATTGTCGTCGGCGATAACCTTTCAGCGACGGAACTTACTGCAGCTGACTACTTAGCTTCAACTCAACTTTCAGCAGGCGATACGATTCAACTGTATGTTGCTAACGATACAGCACACTCAACTCCAGATGATATTGCTGGTACAGAAGTTATCGTTAACGTTGATATGATTGCAACTTTGCCATAAGAAAAAATCTCATTATTTGATAGGCACTTAATTAATTAAGTGCCTTGTTTTTCGAGGCTGATGAAAATGAATATCTATATAAATTATTTCTTTCTATTATTGCTTGTTATTTTTAGTTTCAATAGCTTTGGCTATGAAAGCTATTCATTTCCAGTAAATACACAAATAAATAGAGCGAATTTGTATGACTATTCTATAAATGTAGATTTATCTGATGAGTTTATTGCACTGAAGTATGATGGTGAGAACGAAACCTTTCTAAATGGGCGTTTTTATTCTTATATTAGAACGAATATACCAACAAGCTCTGGGGATTCGTTTGAATACAGTTATAACATATCAGAGTTCACTTCTAAATGTGTTTTCAACGATAGCGGTGAGACTATGTATGATGATTTTGTCGATCTCTATATCGATAGAAAACATTACTCTGATATTTCAGATATACCAAACTTTGAATTTAATAATATTAAAAATACTGAATATGAAAACTCTACCAATGAATTTGAATTAGTGACAAATAAAAATATACCGAGTGATGAGCCATTAGATTGCAATGGTCGTATTACGTTCAATGTGGAGCTTCAACTATAATGTTTATTAGACTTTGGTTTGGTTTAAACTTAATTATCATATTTTTCTTGGCCATAATATATAGTTCAAAATCCGTCGCAAATATTCCAGATGGATTTGAAGATATGTTTGAAGAGAAGTTGATAAGAATGCCACTAATTCTCTCGGCTGATAACAACAAATTATTCTATTCGGAAGCTTTCATCTCGGGTGATGAAGTAAGAATTCCCACTTCACAAAAACAACTTGTAGCACAAGCATTGGCGAATGAACTTGGTATTGAGAAAGATGTTAGCGATGCGATGGCAACAACACTGGTAAATGGGGTTGAATCGAGCCTAGATTGTAAAGGTTATCGAAGTGAATGTGGTCTACTACCTGATTTATATGATTTTGTTTATGTGCCAGATAGCCAATCATTGATTATTCATGTTAACTCACAATTCTTAACTGAGATAATAGAAGAGTCAGAAATAAAATTTGTAAAAGAAGAGATCGATCAAAACGCGATCATTATGTCACATGGTTTGAATCTATCTGGTTCTTATAGCGACAACACTGATTATACATCGTCTTATTCTTATCAACATGAAAATTATGCAGGTTTTGGCAAGTATGGCTATTTGCATAATGATCTAAACTTTAGTGATGTCAATGGTTTCAGTTCGGATGACTCATCGTATAACTATGTTGGTGGTAATACTCGTTTCTCTGTCGGGTATAAATACCAAGAACGCCCTTGGAATAGTACTCAGTTTTTAGAAAATGGCAGCAAAACTTCTGGTTACATGTTGTCGATTGGATCGACGAGAGAGCTAGTAAAAAAATCATCTTCTAATTCTAGACGAGTATATTTGAACATTTCAAGAGCTGGTCGACTAGAAATTAATGATGATAGAGGCCGTGTTCTATTAAGTCGTAATGTGGATGCAGGGCAAGAATACTTTGACTATAACGAGCTACCATTTGGTACTTATACTGCGACAATTCGAATATTTGATGGCAGTGAAGAGTTTTACACAGAAGATAGGTTGATAGTCAATACAAGCTCTTCGTCGATTAAAACCGGCGAACTAGATTATCATATTACAGCCGGTTATTTATCAAGAGACCTGACGAATACGGGACTAGAGGACGATTTTGACCAGAAATCCATCAACTTTGCTTATGATAATTATGAAAGTCCAATGTTCACCAATGGGAAATTGAGCTATCAAGTTACGGATTTTTTTGCACTGGGTGCAGGTTCGTTTATTACAGGGGAAGATAATTATAATTATGTTGGTGGTCACTTATCTTTAGGGGAAGTGTCCAGAATATCGGCAGTAACAGGATTATTTGACGATGGATCTAGTTTTTATAATTTTGATGTGGGGATTTATAACTTAAGTGTATCTTACACAAAATTTGATAGTGAAAATGATAATAGTATTGGAGATATTAGTTTGTCTCAACTTTTATTCAGTAACTCGAACTATACGTCATTATCAGTAAATTACAACAAGTACTTAACGAGAAATATATCATCATATATATCGGGTATATTAACAAAAAACCAATATAAAGATTTTAGTAATGGTTATAATAATGAATCAGAAAGTTGGTCTGCAAGAAGTGGCGTGCAGATATCATCATTACCACTTGACTCAAAGGTGAACTTAGAGTTATCAGCAAGTGAATCGAGCGATATAAATTATGGTGTTATGGCCTCAATAATTATTCCAATAGGCCAGGAAAACACATACACACATAGTACACAAGCACAAATAGATGATAGTGGTGATGTTGCGCTATCGCATAGAGATACAGTCTCAAGTAGTCTAATTAACAGAAACAATCTAAATGTATCAAGCTCTGCGGGACTTTATTATCAAGATTCTACTGAAGACCAAAGCAGTGCCGATTTATCATTGTCTGCAAATTATAAGAATAAATATATTGACTCAAACTCTTATACCTATATCAATTCAAGTAGCAATACAAGTGTTTCTGCATATATTGGTACAAGTAATATCGTAACTTCTCAAGGAATAGAGTTTACGAGTGAAAAGTCATCTTCTTATTTTATTTCGAATAATGATACAGGGGAACTGTCTTCGGATGGAAAATTCTTGGCGGTAGTTAACTCCGAGCAGAATGGAAAACAAAGCAATGCTTATGTTAGTGGAGATGCTTTGACGGTATATCCATTAAAAGAGTTCTATGAATATGAATTCAAGCTTGATACGGAAGCCTCTGATTTTTACAACAATGGTGAGTCTTATACGTCGGCTACTAGTTATCCAGGAACTGTTATCCGTTTGGATACGTCGTTGTCTGAGTTGAAATCATTTATATCGACGTTTAGTGATATAAATGGAAATCCAATAGACGGAGTTGAATGTATCGGTGGAGGTTGTGTTTCTACTGACAAGCTTGTTGAAGGTGTGTATCAATTTAAGGTGAAAGATAAACAACCTTACAAAATTATATCTAAGGAAAACCAATGTGTAATACCGGAGTTATCATCGGTTAATAATTTGAATTTAGGTAATAACTTCTGTATGCCATCATTCGAAGAAAATAGTGAAGGTTATCAGATAGCCCTAGTTGATGGTGTTTATTATTACTACTTAGGGCAATACAAGGATAGTAATATTGTATTGAACTATCAGAACAAACTGAACAACTCAGGTGTTGAAATTATAAACAAAAAGCTTGGCGGTTATTTGTATATATTCGCTAAGTCTCCTGAGCAACTAACTACGGCAAACAAACTGTATGTTGATGAACTCATTAATTATGCAGTTCATATGGAGATGACGCCATATGCTTATAACTAACATAGAGAAAATTATGCAACGTGTAATATTTACTTCGATACTATTAATGACGACCTCTTTTAGCCATGCATTTAGCATAGATAAAATGCTTCTTATAGCTGGAGAAGATGGTAATGGAGTTTTTACTCTGACTAGTTCGAAAACTGAACCTGAATATATAAAAGGTAACGTTAGCCAAGTAAAGGTTGAAAACGGAGAGTTAGAAAAGGTAGAGCTAACAAAAGATAATTTACCTTTATGGGATCTTGCGCTATTACCCAATAAACTGATATTAAATCCGGGGGAAAGACGTCGTGTATCAGTAAAGAATTTATGTCAGGTTAATTGTGATGATTTAGAGAAGGACAAAGTTTATCAAGTGACTTTCATGCCTAGCGTTATCGATGGAGATAAAAAAGAAAGTATAATTGGTATTAATTATGGTTATGCTCCTTATTATATTGTACCTGCAAAAAATACTAATGTTGACTACAAAGTTAAATATAACGGTTCAGAAGTTTATGTGGAAAATAATGGTAACACATTTTTCTACATACAGTTTGATAACTGTAAACCGAATTCTGTTAGTAACAAATGTAAACAAACTAATACAATACTATCTGGTCGAAAGAAAACCATAAAATTAGCAGAAGGCCTGCAAAATGTCGATTCGTTATCCGTTAAGGTAGCCAACCATGATTACAGTTATAACAAAAATATCACTATTAAAAAGAAATAGCCTAATTAGTATAGCGCTATTATTCACGGCTTTAGATAGTAGCCATGCTGCAGATGTATACGGAACGATTACAGCAAACAACTCTGTGGTTTGGAACAATGCGGCGCCAAATAGTTATTTCGGTAGTGAAGCTATATCTCCATCTGCATGGACGATAGCGCAAGAGCAACCAACGGCAGAGTGGTATCCCGCAACGATGGATAACCAACCCGTTAATAACGTTAGCTTTGTTAATCATTCTACAGGCGAAAGTTTTAACACCAGCCTGGAGTTGTTAGGCGTTGAGTATAATTTGGGTAGCTCGGCTAGTTATTTCACATCAAAAGACTACGGGTCAAATGTGGGAATGGGAGTTGCCAATGAGTGTGCAGCTACAAATATAAGTGGTTCGAGTGCGAAAGTGGGCCAAGAGTCGACTTTGTGTGTGTCGCGAATGGGTTACACAGCAACAAGCCGAATAGAGCCTTTTAAGTTTTATCGACCTGCTTTCGCTTTGCCTAATATCAGTAATGATGTGTTCGCAGCCCCTGTTGGATCTGGAACTTTTACGGCATCAATTAACCTTTCACCCACTTACTTTTTTACAAGTCAAACCGGTACGATGACTTATACCAGAGTGCCGGAGACGTTAATTATCACGATTGATTATCAAGCTGCGATCCTTGAATCATTAACGGTACTTGGAGACGGGAATATTGAACCCCAGTATGATACTGCAACAAAAAGGATCTCTGGTACAACGAGGTATGATGTTAGCTTGTTAGGGACTTTACCTACAGGCGTTATTATGACATTTAGCCCTACGTCAGGTGACTATGAGCTTACAAATATTGATAACTCGCTAGAAAAGATACCCTACACAATCACGTGTGCCATTGGCTGCGAAAGCCCTGACAAGGTGATTGTCCAAGACGGAGTACTTAATACCGTATCTTTTCCTGATTCAGAAGTGATTACAGTGAATGGAGAAGGTAGTAACAAAGTTGATGTAGCATACGATGTTAGTTTTGATGTCGATGGAAATGCACTCAGTTCAGGTAATTACCAAGGGTCGTTTAATGTTGTTTATGAGGTGAACCTGTGAACCGACTAATTAATAATATTTTTTTTATGTTTCTAGTACTAACCAGCGGTGCAGCGGTTGCTGAGAAGCCAACTGCTCATATTTTGGGGGTAGGGGCAAACTATGGCTATAATTTTGATGGAGATATGTTTGAGAATTCTCAATCTATTTATTTTCTCTACCAATATAACCGACTTCAATTGAATCTAGGTATCAAACATTATAAATTATTAGATGATTCTGAGTACATACCTGATTTAGGTTTGCTTTATAGTATACATGATGGAGAAGAAATTGATTTAAAGGTTGGAGTCGGATTTGAAGATAAATATCCAACAATAGAGTACCTTGCTGAGTATGCTTTGAATGAATATTTCGGTGCGAGTATCGCACTTAATCAAACGTTGAATGATGATTTTGGGCAAAATCAACGAGAAGCCGTGGTTGGATTATCTTATTATTTCAATGACAGCAAGCGTAAGATTGAGTCTGACCAAGTTGAACCTCGCCCTTCGTCACTTGAAATTACGAAAGCTCCGGATTGCACATCTGACCCAACTGATACGGACTGTGACTTCGATACTATGTCTAACAGTATATCCGAAGTTGCTGTTAAGCCGACATTACCTTATGTCGTACAAGAAGGTGATTGGTTATATGAACTACGTAGAAAGTTCGGCTTCGATTTAGAAGAGATCATTGAGAGTAATGATATTGAAAATCCTGATTTGATCATTCCTGGCCAAGTATTAGAATAAGCTCTTACCGGTAACCTGATCAATATTAAAGTATTACTAGACCTATTTCTTATAAGGTATGGTGATGTTTTTTTTTTGCACTCGATTAAATCTGTCTAACTATTCATCTATGATCTTACATAGCTTACGTTGATGTGAATAATCAAGTGTTGCCAAGAATCATGGTTTACATACCAGATCTTAGGTTCAGGTATTAAATATTACGAAGTTAGATAAAATTTAATTCTCTTAATGTAAAACCATTAAACTACTATGAAGACTTGCAAGATATGTATTAGCGTTTTACTCTTCGGTCTCTCCCTAAGGTTTAACTGCCATCAAATCGCTAACCAGTGCATAATATGCATAAGTCTGGTGAATTGATGTGGCCGTATCCATGCTATATCATGATCGTTATGAATGGACTTTTCTGAACAAATTAATGTTTACAAATCTAACATCACGGATGCAAGAGTGGCTGGTAGGCATTAGACTTCTTTTTTCCTGCGAATAAGCTAAACTCTCATATGTAACCAATTACATTTGAGGTGTTTATGAAGTCGTTTGTCAATATTAAGGTCGTTTTATGTTCGTTTTTATTTTTTGCAACCTCAGCGATTGCTTCTATTAGTGCTGATGATGTCACGTTTTCAGGCCGAGTCGATGGAGATATACGAGCAATTTATTCTGACAAAAGTCTAACGAATGTGGATGGCATGCAAAACACGAAAGCTGTAAGAGGCATGACTCAGAGCAGTTATGTAACATTACTAAACAATGAAGTAGATGATGTAATTGTTCGTGAGGTTGACATGTAGTCAAGCGAACATAGCATATTAGATTCTAACTTTTTACCATATGCTTTAATACTCAATCGCTTAATTACATAGTATATAGATTGTACTGATAATTTAAGTGGGAAAATAATGAGGTATATTGGTTCAATAATATCGAATACGAATGTCAAAACTGTAGAGCTGTGTTTTGAAAGATTGAAGCAAGCAGGAGTTCATCCATCAGAACTATCTTTCGATGGATTGGTACTCCTGTTAATGTGCGCGGAAAGAGACCGCTTAGCAACACTGAGAGCTAATTGAGCATGGGTTTGAACAGGTTTGACAGCCTGTAAGCAAGTTCAAGAACTCGGGTTGAGTAAATAGCTGGCTTGTTTTTATGTGCATTAAAGCTTTAGAATAATAGTGTTTACCAATTTTGATTGCACCGTTGGTTGATTTTTTCTCGTACGAAACAACAGAAAATCCCATTTTTTCGAGTACTTCTGCTGAGCTCTTTATAGCAACTGTTGTGTAGTAGTCGGTAATGTTAGCGTGTTTTGCTAGAAACCTGAATTCTCTATTTAATTGTAGACGAAAAGGTCGCTCGTACAGCGAATGATGGCTCACCGCAAAATAAGCTAATTTTCGTCTTTTATTATAAGGAACGGTTTTTCTTAAATCTATTTCATCAATCGACTTTTGAGAAAGTGTTTCAATTTCGGAGATCATACCTTCAGTCGTGAATATAGTGCCTATGTTATGTCCTAATAGCTCCCCTGTGACGCTGTCGACATATTTATAGGCAATGAAACGTTTTTCATTGCAATATTTTAAAAAATCGATTTTATAGAGTCCATGCTTAATATTCTCATCAGAGGTTTTCTCATGAAAAACAAGTACAGAATTTACAATCTCACTATCATTAGAATTTCCAATCGGATATTCACAAACAGGATTGTGTTCGATCATCGATGTTGACTGATAATTTGCTCTGGCGATCAAGTTATTTAAACTACGGTATTTCTCTTCCATCAGAGTATTGAATTGATCAACTCTATTTTTAGAACTAGGGTCTTGATGTTGTAAATGACTAACTTTAGATAGATAAGGCTCAAGATCGTTGGTAAATTCTCGCAAAACACGAATACTACGGCTAAGAGTTGGTTTAGTTGTTCCTCTTTCCCATCGACTAAGTGTAACGGTATCAATGTTCGATAGATCTCCTCCGAGTAAGTTGAGCTTTGTAGCTGCTTGACTTTGTGTTAGTTCATTCGCGATTCGATATTTTTTTAAGTATTCGCCAAACACAGTAGTTTTCTCCAATCTTTTGCATAAGGCGAAGTATTATTATGTGTAGAAACTTAAGATGGTAGGCATCTTAATTTAAAGTCTGTTTGGCTATGCCTAATGATTTTTGATTGAGTATTGGTTATCCCACTGGGTTGTTTTTATGAGGGTTATTATTTCGGGTTGAGAAAGAAGTGTCGCTGTATCAATTTCGTATAAGCAATGTTCGAATGAGCGGTTGCCTAATTTAAAACCTCCTTTTTCTGACTCAATATCAAATGCTATTTTCTTAAATCCAAGTTGCTCTAAAATTTGTCCGATTTCAGGCCATGCACTAAAGAAATAATAACGTTGAACATTTGAATAGTGAATTAGGTTTATAAATTGAGAAACTAACATACATCGAAATATCTGGAAATTAGAAGAGTAACGATTATAATTACAAACCGATAACTTAGTCGAATTTTTATAACTGACAGATTTTGTCAGGTCGATATCAATGATTTTTGAATGAGTAACTTTGTCAAAATAGTCACTTTCGAATATAAAACTAATTGAGTGACCTACCAACTGCCCGCTTTCTGTTATAAATCTTTTTAAAATAGCTCGTTTGTTTTGTTGGTAGTCATATAGATTAATGTCGAAAAAACCCTTCGGTGTATGGATGGCTGTTTCGTAAAAGATTTTAAGGCTAGATAGTATCTTGTCATCATCTTTCAAAAGAAGTGGCATCTCAGTAATTAAAGTTGATTGTGGCTCTTGTGGCTCTTCATAACTTAATGATGAAAGCTTCGTTACCCTGTTATTAAAACGAAGTTGTTCAACCTCGTCTAGTAGCTTTGTTTCGTTTGGATTAGGTATTAATTCATAAAAGTCACTCAGGTCAACCTGTAAACAACGCAAGATTCTTAGGCATTTTGCAAGTGTTGGTTTGGTTTTTCCTCGTTCCCAACGACTGAGAGTTACCACGTCTACAGAGCGAAACTCTTCATTTGCAAGGTTTAACTTAACAGCAAGCTCACTCTGAGTAAGACCTAGTGAGACTCTCAATTCCTTTAAATAGTCACCAAACATACATTATCCCTAAGCGTAATTTGATCTAATTGAAGTATAGTCATCTACGATAGTTTATGGCGTTTTTAATAACCTATCTAAATGTAACAGACTCGAGATTACCGTTTTGAAACGGCATTGTGTATTTGTACAGGAGTTCGTTTAACTACTTATGCAGTTTGTCTTCACGGTTAAGAAGTAGGCATGTAAAGCTACATATGATTTGTTCATGCTAATCCTTGCTAGTTATTGATCTGTAGTATGGATTAATCACAAAAAGAGGTTTGTTTATGAATACGAATATGTTGTCTGAAAATTTACAAGCCGAAGCACTTATTGACGATGTTAATCAGGGATTGTTTTATCCTGTTTTTCAACCGATAACTAATGGCAATGGAACTGTCGGTGCTGAGGTTTTGTTACGTTGGGAAAAAGGGCACGATGTTGAATCGTCAATTCGCTGTCTGTTAGACTCTAAGAAGATTGCATGGTTTACTCAAATATTCTTGTTAAGAGTGTCCGAGGAATTATTGTCTCAGAAGAAAATGATTGATTTTCTGACTATTAATATCTCCCCTGATCACGTTTTAAGTTTCACTTTTCTACGTGATATTTCCCCAATTTGGCAAGCATGTAATAAGTTGGGTATAACCTTATGGATTGAGCTTACTGAGAATGAACAATACCCGGTTGGCATTGACGAGAAAAGGATGATGTCCCAGTTTGGAGTATGTCGTGGTCTTGGAATTAAAATCGCGATAGATGACTATGGCAGTGGTTATAACACTGGTGAAGCACTGATTAGGGTTGTTAAACCGAACATAGTGAAAATAGATCGGTCGTTAATGAGAAACCGGAGTGATAATTCGACCTTTTGGGAGCGTCTTAGATTTTTAGCTCGGAAGTATCAGATTGAATTGTTATCTGAAGGTATAGAAAACCATGAAGATTTACGTTTTGCACAATCGCAGGGCATAGATTATTTTCAGGGCTATCACTTAGGCAAACCTGGCTCATTGAGTCAATTGTCGAAACAAGGTGCAGCATATTGCTGATCTACTTAAAAATAGCGTGAATAAATTCGGGTTACTTTTAGTGTGTAAAGCATCATCGTTAGTTTCAAGAGTTTTAGGTTTGCCGGAACATAATGCCATTCTATTAGTTTAATCATGCCTACTTAGTATCAAGTGTTTAATGCCTGCCAGTTTATCTATTTATAACCATTTGTTAGCATTGGGACAAACAACAAAACATTGGAATCGTTATGTCGCAGTCACCTTTGGATCAAAAGGCTTTGAAGCAAGAGCTTTCAGGTCAACAGCCCTCCTTATCTCAAATTAATGTGTTTCCGGTTAAATCAGTAGGTGGGATTGCACTCTCTTCTGCTTGGGTCGAAAAACAGGGCCTTACCTTCGACAGACGTTTTATGTTGGCCTTGGCTGACGGCTCAATGGTGACGGCACGTAAGTACCCTAAAATGGTCAAGGTATCTTCTAGCTTGCAACCAGATGGTTTGATCTTCACTTATGAAGCTAAAGAACCGCTGCGCTTAAAGTATGCGAGCTTCAAGATGCAAGAAGCGCCAGCAACGGTGTGGAAAGACAGCTTCACGGCATACACGACATGTGATGAAGCCGATGATTGGTTCAGTGATGTGTTGGGCGTGCGCGTTGAGCTACTGTTTTCTGGCGAGCAATCGAATCGTGTTCGTGAAAAGCTCGGTCACAATGTGAGTTTTGCTGACGGTTACCCAATGTTAGTGATCAGCCAAGCCTCTCTTGATGAACTCAATCGCCGCAGCCCTGAAACCCATTCAATGGATCAGTTCCGCACCAATTTTGTCGTCTCAAACACTGAAGCGTTTGCTGAAGATGGTTGGAAGCGCATTCGAATTGGTGAGGTTGAATTCGAAGCGGTGAAGCCTTGTGAGCGCTGTATCCTAACGACAGTCGATGTTGAGAGCGGCGAATTCAGAGCAACAAAAGAGCCACTCAATACCTTTTCTACGTTCAGAGCCAATGAACGTGGTGGCGTTTTCTTTGGTCAGAACCTTGTGGCGAAAAATGAAGGTCTGGTGAAAGCGGGTGACGTTGTTGAGGTACTTGAAACCAAAGAGAAAGAACATTACGAAGACTCTTGGGTCGAGTCACTGCACTTAACTTGCGTCGAGCGTGAAGAGATCGCTCGCGACTTCACAACCTTTTGGCTAGAGCCAGCGAAAGAGAACAATTTATTACCAAGCTATCAGCCGGGGCAGCATCTACCGATTGAAATGGTGATTAATGGCGAGAAAGTGTCTCGTCGTTACACGTTATCTTCTAGCCCTTCACGCGCAGGTCGTTTGGCGATTTCCGTGAAGCGAGTGGACGATGGTCAAATCTCAAACTGGCTCAATGATCACTTCCAAGTCGGTGACACGCTAGTTGCTCAGAATCCAGATGGCGCATTCTACTTAGAAGATAACCCAACACATCCATTACTGCTGTTATCAGCGGGAAGCGGCATCACCCCTATGTTGTCGATGCTTCGTTACTTAGCCGACCATGGTCAGATTGATGATGTGGTGTTCTATCACCAATGCAGCAGTGAAGAAGATATCCCTTATCAAGCTGAGATTGATAAGATCGCTCGCGAACATGCTGGTCTAAGTGTGATTTATTCACTAAGCCAACCAACGAAAGAGTGGGATGGTTTGTCAGGTCGTTTGAGTGTGTCTCATGTCGCCAAAATTGAGGACCTTCATAAGCGCCAAGCATTCGTGTGTGGCCCTGACGGCTTTATGGATAATGCCAAGAAATTGCTGATTCAAATGGGGCTGAATCCTCAGCATTATCATCAAGAAGCGTTTGGTGTTGCTCAATCAACGGAAGAAGCGGTGAAGCAACTGCAGTTGAGCGTTAACGGCTACCTGTTCGAAGGCAACAACCAATCAACACTACTAGAGCAAGCTGAGTCGGCAGGTGTGTCTATCGCATCAAGCTGTCGCGCGGGTTTCTGTGGTGCTTGTAAAGTGACCCTTGAGTCTGGGCAAGTTCATCAACCTGATGTACCGGCGTTGCAAGATCATGAACGCAACATGGGGCAAATACTGGCGTGTTGCAGTGTGCCTCAAACTGATATCGAAGTTGTAGACTAACTCGGTAGGTCGGAAGGCCAGAAAGAAAAGCACATTGAATAGAAAAGGCCGGAAGTTCACTGAAATGAACTTCCGGCCTTTTTGATTCTAAGATTAATTCAAACAATTAATCGTAGATCGTTGGGATCGGTTGACGCTTGTGCTGTGTTGCTTTGTAGATGCCTACTAAGCGGTCTGACACGTCTTGAGGGACTTCTTTACCTTCAAGGAAATCATCGATTTGGTCGTAAGAAAGGTTCAATGCTGCTTCGTCGGCTTTCTGTGGATCAAGCTCTTCTAGGTCGGCAGTAGGCACTTTCTTAACCAATAGCTCTGGCGCACCTAGCGTTGCTGCAAGTTCACGAACTTGACGCTTGTTCAGGCCAAACAAAGGCGCTAAATCACATGCGCCGTCACCGTGCTTGGTGTAGAAGCCAGTGATATTTTCAGCTGAGTGGTCAGTACCGATGACAAGACCGCCAACGTAACCTGCAATTTCGTATTGTGCGATCATGCGAGCTCGAGCTTTCACATTGCCTTTCACAAAGTCGATTTTTGCTGAATCTGTTGGTAGTAGGCCTGTGCCCTCTAGAGCAATGTGAGATGCAGCGTGAAGCCCATCAACACCCGCTTTAATGTTTACAGAAACAGATTGAGAAGGCTGAATGAAAGACAGCGCAAGTTGCGCTTCGTCTTCATCTTTTTGTTCACCGTAAGGCAGGCGAACCGCGATGAATTGGTAGTCGTTGCTACCAGCGTTTTCATTTAGGCTATCAACGGCCATTTGTGCTAAACGGCCACAAGTTGTCGAATCCACACCGCCACTGATACCAAGGATCAGAGACTTGCAGCCTGACTGCTGAAGTTTCGTTTTAATAAAGTCCACACGACGAGTCACTTCGAAGTGAGGGTCAATTGAAGGTAGTACGCGCATTTCGTCACGAATTAACTGTTCCATTCGTATTCCTTTCCTGCAAGCAAATTAAAAATCTAGTGTTATCATACCTAAATCATCCGATTTAAAAACCTCTTTGCACAAGCTTAGAAAGAGAAGGCAGTAATAAACAATGGAAAAAATAGCCATTTTCGGTAGTGCGTTTAATCCACCGAGCTTAGGGCACAAAAGTGTGATTGATTCGTTGGCTCACTTTGACAAAATTCTACTCGTTCCAAGTATTGCCCATGCTTGGGGAAAAGAGATGCTAGACTTTGATATGAGATGTCAGTTAGTTAACGCATTTATTAGCGATCTTTCACTGGATCAAGTGGAGCTTTCTTTGATCGAAAAGAGCCTATTTACCCCAGGTGAAAGCGTCACGACTTATGCAGTGCTCAGTGAACTTCAAAAGTTACATCGTGACGCTGAACTGACGTTTGTTATTGGCCCAGATAACTTCTTTAAGTTCTCATCTTTCTATAAATCAGATGAGATTACCGAGCAGTGGTCTGTAATGGCTTGCCCTGAAAAAGTGAAAATTCGCAGCACAGACATACGTAATGCACTGATAAGTGGAAGCGATGTTGCAAAACTGAGTACAAAGTCAGTTACAAAGATGTTGCAAGATAGTGGACTGTATCAGATAATGTAAGTTCACTAATCAAGAGGTCAGAGGACTATGCTAAAGAGCGCGATATCAGCGACGTTGATCATGGCAGCATGTAGTATGCCTGCGTATGCTGAGTGTGATTTTTTTAGCTTAGATTCAATCATGCTGACTTCTGATGAAGATGACAATTGTCTAGATTTCTCGACCAGCATTGAGTCTTTTGGCCAACGTATGATGGAAATCAGTGGGCTGAGCGATGATGAACCTGAAAGCACACCGGACTATTGGTCTGATTGGGTACTTCAAAGTAAAGACTCGCCATTGCTGACACAAAGCATTGAGTCAAACTATGTTGGCTTGGGTATGTGGTTTCCAGAAGACCTTGAAGACGAGGAGTATGATATGTCTACAGAGGAGTGGTTGATGAATCATGGTCTTCAACTCAGCATCGGTTTTGGCGAGAAAGTCGAAGGGCAGCCGCGTATGCGCTTTGATTATCGTTGGCACGACTCACGTGACGCCGACCTAATGATGCAGGTTGAGTTGCCATTTTAGACAGGCAGATACACAGATAGATTGCTATCTACGTCTAAATAGTAAGAATTAAAAAAGCCGCAAAAACTCAGTTTTTGCGGCTTTTTAGTATCTGGCTTGCGAGTTTTAATACCAGCACTCACTTTCCGCCAAGCTATAAATCTTCACCAAAAACAAGCATACACAGTTGCTCGAACTCTTCTTCTTTACCTGAGAACAGATCATCAATCACAAGTGAACGTTTTTGACCTGACTGCATGCGCTTCTTCGCTTCTCGCATCACCATCACCAGAGTGTGCTCTTGTGGCAAGTTTGAGTCATCAATGTTCCATTGATTGAATCGCTGAGAAAGAGCACTTTCGCAAAGCAGGGGTTTAAACGACAACACTTCTTGCTTCAATACAGAAAGCATATCTTTAAACGCTTGTTCCGTATTATTGGCATTAGAAGCGCGAGCTTTGGTTTGTTCTAGCTTTTCTAGTAGTGCCGAAGAGAGGTTCGTTTGCGTGATGTAACCCGCTTGTCTTGGGAATGAATCCGTCAAACGAACAGAAAAATCGACACGGTTAACCTGAGTGTTTGGAAAGTAGGTCAGTGACGTTAGGCAGTCGTGTGGAATCCAGACGCTTTGTCCTGGTTCAACGGCATACTCTTGTTTGCCTAACTTAATCAAAACCAAGCCACTTTGAACCGATACAAGGCTATGTTTAAGTACTTTCTTGCGTGGTGTGATCACCAAGTGTGAAAAGTAAGCCGATGTATATTCAATAGCGAAGTTCATAGATAGTACCTTAATTTTGGGGCGTCAAGATTACCGTTAATCTTAAAGAATGCCAACAATAACAGGGGATTTTCAATGTTTCTGGTCTGACCTTGTCAAAAGTATGGGCTCTGTAGCTGCGAGAAGTCAAAACAACGCGTAGAATGAGCCAGCTTTTTATTATATGAATTAAAAAATGACCTCTCCAACCGATCCATATGTTGATATTCGTCCTTACGGCGATGATGAAATTCCAGCGGCACTAAACCGTCTTATTAATGATGAAGAATTTATCAGTGCAATCTTGCACTACCGTTTTTCAAACCATGCGTCTTGGTTCAAAGCATTAATGAGCCCGATTTTGCGTGTGTACTTAAAAATGAAATGGAGCAAGCTGACTAGCGTTGAATCCATTCAGATTGAAGTGAAAAAGTACTTACGCGACACGTTAGCGAAAACCACTAGCGGTGTGACGTACACTGGTATCGAGTCACTGGATGCGAACCAAGCTTATCTGTTTGTATCAAACCATCGTGACATTGCTATGGATCCTGCGTTGGTAAATTACGCTCTGCATCAAAATAATCATCAGACTTGTCGTATCGCTATCGGAGACAACCTGTTGAAAAAGCCATGTGCGACTGAATTGATGCGTTTAAATAAGAGCTTCATCGTAAAGCGTTCTTTGAAAGGACCGCGTGAGATGATGAAAGCGCTAGGGCAGTTGTCTTCTTACATTAAGCACTCTCTAGAAACGGGCAACTCAATCTGGATCGCTCAAAAGGAAGGTCGTGCGAAAGACGGTAACGATTTTACTGAGCCAGCAATTTTGAAAATGTTCCACGTTGAAGGACGTAAGCAAAAAATTGCTTTCCCTGAATACGTGAAGTCATTGAAGATTGTTCCTGTGGCTATTTCTTACGAGAACGACCCATGTGACACGGCTAAAGCGATAGAGCTTTTCGAAAAAGACGTAAACGGCAGTTACGAAAAGGGTGAGTTTGAAGATATCGAAAGTATCATTCAAGGCATCATCGGTGATAAAGGACGCGTTCACGTTGGTTTCGGTCAGGTTATCGACCAAGATTTTGATACGCCTGAAGCGCTTGCTGAAGAGATCGATCGTCAGATCCACGATAACTACAATCTGTTCCCAGTAAACTTGCTGGCAGCAGAAAAAGAAGATGAGTCGATTACAGCGGCCGTTAAACAAGAGTTTGAAGCTAAACTGTCGAGCCTGCCACAAGGTGCGCGTCAGTACTTGATCGATAGCTACGCCAACCCAGTGAAGAACATTGGTTAACGAGCGTTAGTTAGCTTGCTAGTTGATTAGCAACTTGATTGAATTGAAAAAGGAGCCTTGGGCTCCTTTTTTGTTTCTGAATCACCATTTGTTGCTGCGATCGAGCATTAACGTATTAGAGCATTAGAGCATTAGAGCATTAGAGCATTAGCCTGAATTAGCGAGCGACTGCACCACCGAGATCTAGATTGGTTGGCCATTTGGTTACGGTGTTGCCGCCCAGATAGATGTTGCCTTTGACTGTCATGGTCTCGGGGAATGTTGTAATCCCAGAACCGCCTATATAAAGGTCGCCGTCAATCACGATCCCGTTGGGTAACTCGGTTAAAGGAGTGCGGATCACGCTCAGATCGCCTTTTACTCTAAAGCCATTCGGTAGCCTTTCCAGTGGAGTGTCGGTGAGGTTGATAAAGCCGCCCACTCTTACACCTCTTGGCCAGCTGGTGATTTGGCTGCCAATCAAGTCGACGTAACCTTTTATCTTAACCCCGCTTGGGACTCGAGCGAGTTGGCTGTTAGAGCCTTTAAGGCTGCCGTTCACTTCTAACCCTTTGGGTAGGCGTGTGATCGCAGTATTCTCTATATTGAGATTACCATCTACCACCAAGCCAGTTGGAAGTGATCTATAAGGCTTATTTCGTAGATATAAGTTTCCGTAATTATCGAGATGGTTCAATATTTGATAGTGATCGAGTGGTTCAGCACTGACATTTGTTATGGTTAAGGAACCAATAATAAGTGCAATTATTCTGAGCATAACAGGCTTCTTATTACGATAGACGCTTACACTATAATGGAAAAATTAATCTCGCATAGTGTTTTACCCATTTGGCGGTAGATTAACGAGGAATGGAGCAAAGATGATAGGTAAATTAATGATTAGAGTAAATATACGAATTATTAAGGTCTTTCTGATAGCCGCTTCAGTGTTTGGCTCAATGTCTGCGAGTGCCAACAAAGTAATTTCAACGCCCGGTAAAGCTGCGGTGGTGGTGACACAAGGCGGTCAACAGCAACGAGTTTGTTATTACGATGACAAGGCTTATAGCATTGGGGCAGTGTTAGAGGTGGGGGGCGTAGTGATTCAGTGCGCTGCAGAAAACGATTTTGAGCAAAATGGGTCACTGGCTTGGGTTCAATTAAAAAAAGACGAGTAATTCACTCGTCTTTTAATAAGCATATAAATGCTTATATTAACGCGCTAGAGAGCGAGTCTTAAGTTCAAAAATAATCTTCTCAGCGCTAACTTCAAATTTAAAGCGAGCGTGCAACTCTGTGCTTTCTTCAGTCATCTCTGATGCTTCGAACTCAACGTTGCTAGACACTTGTTTAGCAAGTTCAACATACTTAGCAAACTCAGCTTCAATCAGTGCTTTTGAGTTTCCGTAAACCGTTACTTCAGCAACATCGTCGCCTTCTTTAATGATGAACCCGATTTCGCCTGCACAGCCGCAAGCCTCACATACATCGTTGTTACCAATATCTTGGCTCATAAATAATCCTCTTACAAAGTCTGAGGTTATTCTAACGAGCAATTTGAACTGTATCTACAAAAATTAAAACCTTTGAACTAATTTATACTGGTATGCTATGTTGTTTGTTAAGGTGTTTGATGAATATCTATATTCGCGCCGCCAAATATGTATGTGATTTACCTCACGTTTTGTTGAAGAGGAATGTTATTAATATGTCAGAATATCATTCACTTAGTTGCGCCAGAAATGATTTTATAAGACTATCTATCGCTTGATAGGTATTTATACAATGAATTTTTCGTTGGGTATTTCATATTCTAAGTAGTTATTTAAACTTATCGACTTAGGATTGTAAGGTGATTTTCGAAGAATAATTAGACAAAGTGTCCAAAGAGGCATCACTGTAAAATTGTTCGTACATAGTATTTGTGTGAATTTAGTTATAAATACTTGCGAAAAAATACCTTGCTCACATAATGCTGATAACGATTTTCATTCTGACTTCATTTGATTGAGTTAGATGGATTTACAAAGAGAAGAGCCTGAATATGCCAAAGCGTAGTAAAGAAGATACAGAAATCACGATCCAGAAAATCATGGATGCCGTTGTAGACCAGCTACTAAGATTGGGTTACGACAAGATGTCATACACGACGTTGAGTCAACAAACGGGTGTTTCTCGTACAGGTATAAGTCATCACTTTCCAAAGAAAACGGATTTTACTGCTGCTCTAGACGGTCGTATTTTCAAGATGTTCGTGGAACACATTGACTTCGAAAATGGCCTTGACGCATTTTCAGCTAGCTGGGTTGCAGCACTTGAAGACGCTGAGTTCCTAGCAATCTTACGTTTACTTTTCCATCATATCGTTACTGCTGAGAGCGCGCATGAGTTCGCTGCAAACGGTATTGATCGTCTATACAAGCTGACTGAAACTCAGTTTGGCGATACTAGCGGTAAAGAACTAGAGTGGTTGATTGGTAAATCATTGATTCGTATGAGCCAATAATCAGCACTCAATAAAAGAAGCTCCTGCGGGGGCTTTTTTTGTGCCTGCCGTTTCACTTCTTGTGCGTTTTTCTCTCAATCCCACACCGATGTTGCTGTTTGCTGAATGATGTTATTTCTTTTCTTTTTATATGCTTACGCCCGCGGCTTGTTTTTCTCTTCAGTGTTAAAAGCTAAGTAACCCTAACAAGTAGAGTTCATTTCTAGAGCCTCAAATGCTCAAGGTGAGTCGTTTTGGTGCTTGCTGTTGTGGTTGTTAATAAAATTGAGTTTAAGCCGAGAGAGTGGCTGTGAGCCAATAAAAAGCCCCGAACAAATCGAGGCTTAGGATTACGTCATTGTTATCAAGAACGAATACTCAAAACGAGTCGCTCCTTAATCGGACTTATTGTGCGGGGTGAACCTGAGGGAAGCTCATGGTTGGGTGTTTTTCTACGATACTTTTGTAACCATACACATCTTCTATCATCGAAGGTTTCAGTGCATCCCAAGGCTTGCCATCACACACCAAATTGCCATCTTTCAATACCACCAATCGATCGGAATACTGCGCGGCTAAGTTGAGATCATGCAAAACCACGATAACCGCGGCATTGTGGTTATCGGCTAATTCTCTCGCAATCTTTAAGGTGTTGTGCTGGTGGGCAAGATCCAGTGCAGAGGTTGGTTCATCAAGCATCAAAATACATTGGTCACCAGAGTGGTGAAGCTGAGTTAATACTCGAGCCAAGTGCACTCGCTGCTTTTCACCGCCTGATAGTGAAGGGTAAAGCCTTTCACTCAGGTGAGTCACATCAGCAACATCCATTTTTTGGCTAGCAATGCTAGTTAGTTTTTTGTTGGATTCTTGCAGAGGAATCCCACCAAGCTCGACAACTTCATGTGCCAAGAATGGGAAGGTCAAGGTGCTGTGTTGAGGAAGCATAGCAAGGTGCTTAGCTAACTTGTGAGAAGGCCACTTGTCTTTGCTGTGTCCAAAATACTGGATATCGCCGTTGCTTGATATCTCTTGGCATAAAGCTTTAAGCAGCGTGCTTTTACCTGCGCCATTTGGTCCAAGCAGTGTAGTTACCTTTCCCGCTTCAATCTCAATAGAAACGCCATCTAATATCACTTTACTGCCGAACTTCACTTCGATATCGGTCGCTTTTAAAGCTGAAGGAAACATTAAAGGATTCTCCCTTTCTGTTGAAATAGTAGATATAAGAAGAATGGGGCGCCGATAATCGCAGTGACAATACCAACAGGAAGTTCAGCCGGAGCAAGTACCACACGTGAGAACATGTCTGCGGCGGTTAGCAGCAGTGCGCCTAGTACCGCTGATAGTGGCAACAGAACTCGGTGGTCAGGGCCTGCCAACATGCGACCTAAATGTGGGATAACCAATCCAATAAAACCAACCATGCCAGACAGGCTAACTGTGATACCAACGCCCGCAGCCGTCAGTAGAATCAGCTTTCGTTTCAGCTTTTGAACTGGGATACCAAGGTGTTGCGCTTCTGACTCGCCCAGTAATAGAGCATTTAGAGACATCGCTTGGCGGTAGAAAACAACAAACAAGCCAACGAGCGTGACAGCTGCCAGCAAAATTCCTGACCACTTAGCGCCCGCCAATGAACCCATCGACCACAATGAAAGATCGCGCAGCATTTGGTCATCAGCAATGAAATTCAAGAAGCCAATACCTGCGCCAGAGAGCGCACTGATCGCCACACCCGCCAACAACATGATGGTGACAGAGGTGCCGAATTTACCTGTACCCAGCTTATACACCAGCAGCGTGGTTAAAGCGCCGCCAAGAAAAGCGAACACAGGAACCGCAGCAAAGTTCATGAAAGCAGGGTATTGAAGCGATAGCTCAGAGAACAAAACGATAGCCAGTGCAGCACCTAATGCTGCGCCCGCAGACACACCTATGATGCCAGGTTCTGCAAGTGGGTTTCGAAACAAACCCTGCATCACTGCACCACACAAGGCGAGGATCGCACCAATCAGCATGCACAAGATGGTTCTAGGTAAGCGAATCTCTTGAATCACTAAATTGATGTGTGGGGCTAAATCATTGTTTGGTTGGAGTAAGCTCGCTGCACTGTCAGCTAAGCTAATGTTCATTGGCCCAACGGTAATTGAGAACAGTGCGACGAAGGCTAGGGTAGCCCCTAGGCCTAACATCGATGTTTTCAGTGGGACGGATCGTAACAACATAAAGGGCCTCAATGTCCGTCACTAACTTCAATATCCATCACCAACATTGCGAAAGTAGGCTGGTGATGGGCATTGAACTAGCAACAGTAAAAATAGGGTAGTCGCGTTATAGCGGGTAGATAAGTTATAGCGGATAGATAAGAGCGTTTAATCGCTTAGCTTCTGAAAGGCTCTCGAGACCAAGTCCGCCAACCAAAGCACTGCCATTTACGGTAATGATTTGCTTGTTCATACCTGCAGGCGTTGCCGCTAACATAGGTAGCGATTTCAGGATGGCATCAGCACCGCCCATTTTTTGGTAGCTACGACCACTGACTAAAATCACATCTGGCTGCATTTCTACCAGTGATTCCATCGACAGTGGCTTGTAAGACGTTAGGCTTTGAGCTGCAGGGTTGATACCGCCAGCTAACTCGATGATTGCGTTTGGCGAAGTTTCACCGCCAGCAACGTTCGCAGGGCGACCTTCGTGCAGCAACAGGAAAAGTACTTTCTTCGCTTCGTTACTTGGTACCTGGTTCGCTTTCAGTGCTGCAATCTTCTGATTTACTTCAGCTTTAACTTGCTGCGAGTGCGCTTCGGTATGGGTAATCTTGGCGATTTGGTCAATACGCTTTAACAGCCCTTCAACATTTGCTTCGGTGTTGACGATCTCTACATCGACGCCTGCCGATTTTAATTGAGAGATAGCGTTGTCTGGTCCCATTTCATCCGAGCCAATCAATGTGGTTGGTTCTAGGGCAAGTAAGCCTTCCGCAGACAGGTTTCGGTGATAACCAATCTTTGGCAGGTTTTCTCCTTGAGGGAAGTGGCTGGTCACATCAATCGCGACTAACTGCTCTTCGGCACCTAATGCCAAAACCAATTCAGTAACGGCACTGCCAGCACTGATGATTCGAGGTTGTTCAGCGTCGTTGGCCATTGCGGGTGCGCTAAGTGCCAGGCTGATTGCAGCTAATGAAAGAAGAGGTGTCTTGGTCGTTAATTTATTGAGCACGTTTAAGTTGTTCATAATAAGTTCTTTATATTTTCTTTTTGTATCGCGAAGATACTCAGTGAGCAGTCCGTTCGCATTGTGAGTTCGAATCGATAGAGAGGCTTAGTCTGCTTGTTTAGTTTTATCAACCAGAAGCCAAACCTCGTGAAAATTGAGTGTCGCTCTAGCCATCGTCCGTGAGCAATTGAGTCGCTGGTATTCCGTTCTCTTGAAGGAATGAAAGCAACTTCACTAGGTTCTCCACGTTAGCGGCTTTATCTGCGCCAATGATGATCGGTTTTTTATCCGTTGAACCAGTCTCTTCTAACAGGGCAATCTTGAAATTTTCCCAGTCGATGTATTCTTGGCCGTTAATTGCCCAGTAGGGTTCGCGGTCTAAAATATTGACGCTAATCGAATCCTTGTGGACTTCAGAAACGTTTTTGACATCCGAGCTTGGCAGCTCAACTTCCAGTGACTCCAGCTTTACTGATGCCGTAAGCAATAGAAAAACCATCACGATAAAAATGATGTCGAGCAGCGGTGTTAAGTCTGGCGCTAGGCTCTGTGTGTGAGATGAGTGGGGCGTTTTAATCATGCTTGACTCACATCACCGATAGAGGTTTTGTTGATAGGCCTACCTTGAGTATCATCAGACTGATTGGTTTGAATCGACATGCCTTCTAGCCACACATTCACATAGTTCAATGTATGCTCCAATTGAGCCAGCACTCGATCGGCCCATAGCCCTAGTAGCTGAGCACCAGAGATCGCAGGCAGTGCAATCATCAAACCTGCAGCTGTGGTTCTCATTGCTAAGCCAAGGCCGTCAGCTAGATCATTTGGTGTAATACTTCCGGTGGTAGCAGCTACACCTTTGAACATCTCAATAAGACCAAGCACCGTACCAAGCAAGCCAATTAGTGGACTGATCACGCCGATTAAACCAAGCAACCTTAAACCTGCATGCAGCTGGTGGCGTTTTTCTTGTAGCCAAATGCCTGCTGCATCTTCACGTAGTCCTTTCGAAAAAGAGTGGTGAGCAAGTAACATCGAGACGCCCTTGTACAGCAGCGGTCTTTTCCCTGAAATAGACTGAGCAAGCGCTTCAATCTCTTTGCTGTTGGTTGGTGATATTTGATTGAGTTCGCGACGAATGGCGCGTTTGCCAACACCAATGCTTAACATCACTTGGAAGACACGTTCAGCGATGATCATTGCGGTTAATGCTGAACAGATAAGAAGAGGCCAAGTCATTAAGCCAAGTTGATCTTGTAAGTAACTGATTTGTTGCATGATTATTCCAACCTAAAACGAACAGGTAGTTGTACTCGGTGAGCAATCGCTCGACCATTGACAGTGTGGGGTGAGAACTTCCATTTTTTAATGGCGTCTAAAGCGGCGTTGTCGAGTATTAGTACGCCTGATGAATTTACTAATGCTTGCTTAATTTGTTTGCCTTCCGCGTCTAACCAGACCTCGTAAATTGCGACCCCTTCAATACCACGACGTCTTGCCTGTCGAGGGTAAGTCGGGGGAGTCGGGGGAGCTGAAAACGAAGGCTTAGTGACTAGCACAGGCTCTTGGTTTGATACGCCTTGGTTTACTTCCTGAGGTTGGTTGGCAGACTCGGCCAGGTTTCTATCGACTTTCTTGTCGGCCAGTTTTTCTGGTTGAGGCGTTGGTTTGGACTTTGGTTCTGGGCGTTCTTTCTTAACGACCTTTTTCTGAGTCACTGGTTTCTTTTGAACCGGCTTCTTCTCAACTTTCTTCTCAACTTTCTTTTCAACAACCTTTTTCTCTACTTTCTTGGGTTGAGGCTTATTGGTGATCGCTTTTTTCTTTGGCGTCGGTTTGGCTTGCTTTGGCTCAATGGCCTTGGGTTCGACAGGTTTAGGTTCAGCTTGTGAGACCGTTTCTTTGATTGGTTCTGGTTCAACCGGCTCCGTGATGGTTTTTTGTTGAGCTGGAGAAGGCGCGCTCTTGGGAGTGAAGTTGATCGATACCGTGTTCGATTGGCTACCTGCAGGCATCGCGAATACTTTGGATTCTTGAGCAACAAATAATAGCGCCGCATGAATCACTAACGATGCACCGCCTGCAATAACATATCTAGGAACGTTCACACTCAATCCTTTACCAAATCCAAAATCTGTATCGGATTATTGCTTAGAATCTAAATAAGATCAATTATCAATTGCATTATCATTTGCGTCTATTTATGATTATTTCAGTTTTAGCGAATAGTCTTCCAGACTTTGCTATGTAAGTGTTTAGAGAGATTATATGAGTCTTAATATCTATAAGTATGACGAATCAATCTTGGGTGTTTCTAGCCCTGATCCGCTTCGTTTTGCGTTTGCTAAAAAGCATTCTGCCCATGCCGGAGGAAGTTCAATTCCGGTCGACCCCAGTAAGAAGTTAGAACTCTTTGACGAACTGATGCTGAGTGAAGGGAAAAAACAGGATAAGCGTTGCTTGTATATCCACATTCCTTTTTGTCGCGTGCGTTGTACGTTCTGCAATTTCTTCCAAAATGCCGCAAGCCGTAAATTAGTGGATGAGTATTTCGATGCACTGATGGTCGAGCTAAAGCAGAAAGCCAAAACACCTTGGGCTCAGTCTGGACTATTTCACGCTGTCTATATTGGTGGCGGAACACCCACCGATTTGTCACCTCAACAAGTTGAGCAGCTTGGTAAAGCCATTCGTCAATATTTCCCACTAGCAAACGACGTGGAAATGACCTTGGAAGGACGCATCAATCGCTTTGGCGACGAGATGTTTGATCGTGCGCTTGAAGGTGGCTTCAATCGTTTCTCATTCGGTATTCAAAGTTTCAATACTCAGGTTCGACGCAGTGCTAAGCGCTTGGATGACCGAGAAGTGGTGTTGGAACGTATCAGTTCATTGAGCCGCACTGAACAAGCTCCGATCGTTCTTGATTTGTTATACGGATTACCGCACCAGTCTATGGAAGTGTTCCAACAAGATTTAGAAGACTACATGTCTACTGGCGCACACGGCATTGACCTCTACCAACTGATCGTTTCGGGCAATGCTCCTATGCTTAATCTCGTTGAGAAAGGAAAAATCCCACCACCGGCCAATACGCCAGATAAGGCGAGTATGTATTTGGCGGGTGTTGAGTTCATGGCAAAAAATAAAGTGAAGCAACTGAGCGTGAATCACTGGACTCGTGATAATAGAGAACGCAGCATTTACAACAGCTTAGCGAAAACTTATGCCGAAGTTCTACCCATTGGTTGTGGCGCTGGTGGCAACATCGGTGGTCATGGTGTGATGCAGCATCGAACTTTAGACAGCTACATGGAGTCTATAAAGCAAGGTCAATTGCCTATCGCCATGATGACCAAGCAAAGCTCATTGGAGCCAAGCTTCTCTTCATTGAAGGCAGGTTTTGATTCTGGTGTTGTTAGAAGAAGCACATTACCGACCTTTATGGGACAAGACACGTTCGACTACCTAAAGCCTTTGTTCGTGCATTGGGAAAAGAACGGTTTAGTTGAGCTTTCGGAAGATTATTTGAGCCTGACTATCGCGGGTAGTTTTTGGGCGGTAAGCCTAGCGCAGAGTGTAATTCAAGTGCTTAACGCTGAATACCAAGCTATGCATCCAGCGCCTAAAGCATCAGGTTCGGGCGTTCACCCGCATGCAAGCTTGAAGCACGCTTAATATCGAATTTTTAGTTTATAACTTACGTAAATTACTCGTTTATACGGAACATATTCAATGACAGATACAACATTAGAAATGACAGAAACTCTAGAACAGCGCGTAGCTCTAATTTTAGAAGAAGAGCCAAAACTACTTCCAACAGCAATTGCTGAGAAGCTAGGCGTTTCAGAAGTTGAAGTGGTTGCTGCTTTTCCAAACGACATGGCGGTAATGCTAGATGGCAGCCGTGCTCAAGAGATTCTAGAAGGTTTGGTTGGTTGGGGCCCGGTGACCACAATTATGCATTCATTTGGCTCAATCTTCGAAGTAAAGGCGCCGTTCCCTAAAGGCAAAGTAGCACGTGGTTACTACAACCTAATGGGCAAAGAAGGCGAGCTTCATGGTCACCTGAAACTCGACAACGTTAAACAAATCGGTTTGGTGAGCAAGGCGTTCATGGGTCGTGAAAGTCATTACTTCGGTTTCTTCAGTGAAACGGGCGAGAACATTTTTAAGATCTACCTAGGCCGCAATGAAAAGCGTGAGCTTATTGCCGACCAAGTAGAACGCTTCAAAGCGCTAAAAGAACAAGCTTAAGTACAGTCAATAGTAAATAATCAGCAGCAATCTTACATAGGGTTGCCAACTGGCTTAAACAAGATATCAATGCTCGAGGATCGTTTAGTTCGCTCATGATCGCTCAACCTCGGGCAAAAAATAATAAATCAGAGAAAGTGAAGAAAGGAATTACCCATGGAACAGCAAGTAAAACAAGAACGTCTACAAGGTCGCCTAGGTCCAGAAATTAAAGAGTTTCGCCAAGAGCGCCGTACCCTTCAACTTGCAACGGTTGATGAAGAAGGTCGCCCGAACGTAAGTTACGCGCCTTTCGTTCAGAACCAAGAAGGTTACTTTGTTCTAATTTCTGATATTGCTCGTCATGCTCGTAACTTGAAAGCGAACCCTCAAGTCTCTTTGATGATGATTGAAGATGAAGAGAGCTCGAAGCAGCTTTACGCACGTAAGCGTTTAACGTTTGATGCTCAAGCAAGTGTTGTTGAGCGTGAAACCGAACTTTGGACTCAAGTGATTGGCCAGATGCAAGAGCGTTTTGGTGAAATCATTGATGGTTTGAGCCAACTTCAAGACTTCTCTCTATTCAACCTTAAAGCAGAGAATGGCCTATTCGTTAAAGGCTTTGGTCAGGCATACCAAGTGTCGGGTGACGACCTAGTAGATTTCGTTCACCTGCAAGAAGGCCACAAAAAAGTGTCTAACGAGTAATCTCGTTTAACCGATTTCTTCAGGAGCCCTCCAATGTGAGGGCTTTTTTATGTCTAAATCAAAGAGTTTGGTATATTGGCGTTTGATGACTATTTATGTGTAAGGATCGGTACGTGAAACCAGTAAGTCGAGATTGGGACGAGTTCTGTTACCCATTTATCTATGAAGACAGCCCTATCTGTGATTTTGAGATTTTGTCGGATGAACTTTGTTGCCGAGTTGGATTGGTGTTGTCTTTAGAGCTAGAGCCTCAGGTTCGTGAGATCCTGCAACGCTTGCAGCCAAACATCTACCATTTGAATGGTTCTGTGCGCGGTAAGCTTGCCATCACCGAATCTGAATTGGTCGAGCTCAAGCAAGATTATCATCGTATCCGTGAGCAGTTAGAAGGGGGGGTTAAAGGCTTTGTCTTACCCGGTGGACACCGAGTGTCTAGTGAACTTCACTTGTGTCGTTGTCAGGCTAAGAAAGTTGTGCGAGCTTTGGTGAGTATTGAACATCATGAAAGCAAAAAGTCGCCAGACCCGATTCTTTTTAAATACGCCAACCTAGTCGCGAACACTCTCTATGCATTGGCCTCTTTTACCAATCATGTGAATGAAGTCGAGGAAGTGGAATTTGTGAGTAAGAGCTACTTTATGCCGAAAAAGTCTATGCCAGAAAACAAAGACTAACGGTTAGCTCTATTCTTATTAAGATTTGAAGAAAGAAGAGACTAAGAAGCTAAACCATTGAGCACTATGCCAGGTTTAGCTTCTATAACAGAGCCTAAGCAGCCGTAGAGGCGCCGTTTAAGACTTTTGCTCCGCGTAGCATAGCTTCGATTAATTCACCCGCGTTGAACTTCTCAAGCGCTTCATGCGCCCCCACCTGATTAGCACGGTCGACACAGATCTCACTGGACAGTGAGGTATGCAAAATACAGTAAGCGTGACTTAAAGCGCTGTCATTTTGTACTTCAAACGCAAGCTCATAGCCATCGAGTCCAGGCATCTCAATATCACTCACGAGTAGATCAATTGCATTGCCAGCGCTGGCTTGGCGACGCATTAGATCGATCGCATCTAAGCCGTTATTACAAATGCTGTAAGGGATGTTGATGCTGTCTAAGGCATCTGATAGCTGTTTCCGCGCGATTAAAGAGTCATCAACCAATAAGATATTCAGCGCTTTGAGACGCTCCCTTTCTACATCGGTCAGCATTGGAATATGTGCGTTTTCATAAGCCGGGTAGATCTTAGAAAGTAATAACTCCACGTCGAGCATTTGCACGATACGATCTTCAAAACGTGTAATACCCGTCACAAACACATTACGACCGACACTGGTGGGTGGAGATTCAATGCTCTTCCAGTCGCATTCAATGATTTTATCAATTGAACGAACCAAGAACGCCACAACTGTTCTCAAACAGTCAGTAACGATGAGTACACAATCTTGGTATTCAGCGGGTGTTATCGGACGGAAGCCAATCGCAGCGGACATATCAATCACAGGAACTGTAAGGTCGCGGATAGTCACTGTACCAATCACGTGATGATGGGAGTAGGGGATCTGAGTCATCGGCTGAAAAGGGACGATTTCTCTGACCTTAAGCGTGCCAATCGCAAAACTTTGAGTGAGGGACAACTTGAACATCAACATTCCCTGTGACTGACTCGCTTTACTGATCGGTTTGGCCATAAGTGGCTCCTACTTAATACGCGCTTAATTTATAAGGATTAATTTAAAGGGAAATGGAAGCCGCAGCAAGTCGCGATGCGGTTTTTAATGGCCTTTAAGGCAGTTGTTTTCGGTTATAGAGTGAAGAATAGCGGTTCTTGGGTTAAAATCACGCTAAATACTCGCTGTCGATGGTTAGTCGACAAGCAGACAGCAACAAACTGAGAATTATCATGGCAAGAACAGCAGCAGCGCTTCATATTCTGGTGAAGCATAAAGAACTAGCAGAAGACATCATGACGCAGCTTAAAAAGGGCGCTAAATTTCAAACGCTAGCGAAGAAACATTCAACCTGTCCATCTGGTAAAAAGGGCGGCGACCTAGGTGAGTTCAAAAAAGGTCAAATGGTGCCTCAGTTTGATAAGGTTTGTTTCTCTGGCGAGACGCTTGTACCACACCTTGTGAAAACAAAATTTGGCTGGCACGTCGTGAAGGTTCTTTACAGAACTTAGTTATAAATATGTGTTAGATTGAATAAAGGGAGCGTATATACGCTCCTTTTTTGTGACTTTTGTGCGCGTTTTAAAGCACTACGGTTGAGTGTTCATCCCAGACGTTATGCGATAATTGGTGCTACGCCCTCAACCATCCACCGTGAGTAATTGGTAGGAGGAGGAGGGTTTTTAATGAGTAACTCATATAATAAATGCCATTCTTGAGGAAATTTATTGCAGCTTTGCCTTTTAGCCTTTGCCTTTTCTAAAAAGCTGTAAACGAGTTTGGTAGGAGAACAACATGGAGAGTTCAGCTATGTTAAGCAAACCAGCGACAGATGTCATATTGCATGCCTTTGACTGGTGCTACGCTGACGTAATGAAGAACGCCCCACTGATCCAAGAGTTGGGTTATAAATCTGTTTTAGTATCACCGGCGATGAAATCGCTGCGCGGCCCTAAAGGTTGCGATCGAAATTCTGGCACTCAATGGTGGCAACGCTATCAGCCCCAAGACTATCGTGTGATCGATAATCAGTTGGGTGACACACAAGATTTTAAAGCGATGGTCGACACGTTAAAGCGACATGGGCTTCGTACTTATGTGGATGTGGTGTTTAACCACATGGCCAACGAATCGGGTATCCGCGGTGATCTAACGTATCCCAATCAGCAAGACATGGCGTCTTATCAAAAAGATGCTGACTATTATGAATCCATACGTTTGTTTGGTGACCTTTCTGAGCCTCTTTTTGATGAGAACGACTTCGTGGAAGCGTTTGGTATCAAGAACTGGAAAGACACGTGGGAAGTGCAAAACGGGCGTATTACCGGTGGCGCCAGCGATCCTGGCCTGCCAACGCTACTCGATAACGATAATGTGGTGGCACAACAAAGAGCCTACCTAAAAGCACTGAAAGAGATTGGTGTGAAAGGATTTCGCATTGATGCGGCAAAGCATATGACACTGGCACACCTACGCAAGGTGTGGACGGATGACATCTGCGAAGAAATGCACATCTTCGGTGAGATCATTACCGATGGCGGCGCGACAGAAGAAGAGTATGAGCTGTTCCTTGAGCCTTATCTTAAACACACTCGCTTAGGCGCTTACGATTTCCCGTTGTTCAACACCATCTTCAAAGCATTTGAAGAGCAGGGCAGCTTTAAGTCTTTGATTAACCCATACTGTTTTGGTCAGGCTCTGTCGAATATGCGAGCGATCACGTTTGCGGTCACTCATGATATTCCCAATAACGAGGTGTTTTTGGAGCATGTGATGGATGAAGTGGATGAGCGATTGGCTCATGCTTTCATTCTTGGTCGAGACGGCGGTGTGCCGCTTGTTTACAGTGAACTGAGCACCAGCGGTATTCTGGACAAGAGCGGTCAGCCCCGTTGGCTTAACGACTGGCAAGCGCCTTACATGAAAAGCATGATTCAATTCCATAACCATGTTCATGGCGAAGCGATGCGTGTGGTTGAAGCGAATGATGATTTGTTGGTGTTTGTCCGTGGCGATAAAGGCATTGTGGTGATCAACAAGTCGAAGCGAAGCAAAACAGCCTCATTAAATTGGACTGGTGCGGTAACCGATTTACTGTCGGATGATGTGTTTGAATGTGTTGGTAAGGATTTAACCATCAAGGTGGAATCGAACCAATGCATGATGTTAACGACGAATGAATTGAAGCCTGTCACGAGTTAACTTGGATAGACTAGAAAGAGAAGCCCCGCTTACTGGCAATCAGTAATCGGGGCTTTTTATTTTAAGCTATTGCTCGGTAACTAAACCAAATGGCGACTCAGCCAAACCTTGGTTAAACCGTAAACTTATTCAATAGCTCGTCTTGTTGGCGAACATTGTCAGTTTGCTGCTGCATTGCGGTATTCGCTTCTTGGGCCGCTGTTGATACTTGTGTTGAAAGGTCTTTGATCTTAACAGTGTTGTTATTGATCTCTTCCGCTACTAAGCTCTGCTCTTCTGCCGCTGAAGCAATCTGGATGTTCATATCTGAGATGCGTTGAATCGCGTCACGGATACGGTCAAGTGAAGAGTTCGCTTGCTGAGCGCGTTCAACGGCGTCAGTGGCTGTGTCTTTACTTTGGTTCATCGCGTTCGATACTGAGCTTGCACCCGCTTGGAGCTGCTCGATCATGTTGCGGATTTCCGTAGTTGATTCTTGAGTACGTTGTGCCAGAGTACGAACTTCATCGGCAACGACTGCGAAACCACGGCCTGATTCACCAGCACGCGCCGCTTCAATAGCCGCATTCAATGCCAGTAGGTTGGTTTGGTCTGCAATATCGTTGATTACTTTTAGAATTGTTTCGATGTTGGCTGTTGCTGATTCAAGTACTTGTACTTCGGCAACCGCTTGGTCGATACGTGCTGAAAGGTTATCAATCGCTTGAGTGGTGTCACTTACGACAGATGTGCCGTCTAGCGTTGCTTCGTCTGCTTCACGGGCTGCCGCTGCTGCGCCTTGAGCATTGTTTGCAACTTCAGTTGCAGTCACCGCCATCTCGTTCATTGCAGTCGCTAACTGTTCAAGCTCTTCCAGTTGGGTATTCATCGCTTTCGCTGATTCGCCTGCACCTTTAACCGTGATTTCAGTACCACGCTTAATTTCAACACCAATCGCTTTCGATTGAATGATCTGATTTTGCAGGTTTTCAGTAAAGGTGTTGAAACCTTTCGCTAGGTCAGAGAACTCTTGGTCTGTGTTGGTATCTAGGCGCTTAGTTAAATCACCTTGACCGCTCGCCACATCTTGAATGGCTTGGTTAAGCGCATCCAGTGGACGCATTAACACACGAATCAGAACAGTCAGTGCAATGATGCTGAGAATAACTGCAATCAACGAGTAGATCATTGAGCTGTTCTTCAATTCTTCAACGGTTTGGAACGCGATCTCTTCATCGAGGATTGCACCTATATACCAATCTTCACTAGGGATGTGGGTGAAATTAACTAGGAACATTTTGCCGTCGACTTCAATTTCTTGAGAGCCTTCACGAATAGTCGCTTGTGGCATGTAGCTTGATAGCGTTTCACCGTTGTTTTTCGCATTTGGGTGAGCAATCGTGGTGCCGTCGGCTGTTACTAGGAACAGGTAACCCGCATCAAACAAGTTCACTTGGTTGACCAAGGTAGCAAGGTTCGTCAATTCTAGGTCGTAGAACATACCCGCAGTAAAGCGGCCGTTGTCTTTAACTGGAGTACCTACTGATATGATGACTTTCTTACTTGATGCATCCACATAAGGAGCGGTAACAACTAAACTGTTTTTGGATTTAGCATCAATGTACCAAGGACGAATTCGTGGGTCGTAGTCTGGACCGGCATCCCAACCATCATCATTTTCAATAACGAAACCGTTTGCTTCATAACCAAAACCAACCGCTAGGAAGCTGTTTTTAAGCTTTGGCTTTTCTAAGATTTCTTTAACGTAAGCGCGATCTTCAGGGTTGATCTCGATGACTTCAGTCGTCGATTGAGCCAACGCTTTCTTGGCGTTCATCTCCGATACGACGGTATTTTTCACGCCCGAGACCATCTCTTTCAGGCTCGCATTGACGTGGTTTTCTACTGCACTTCTTACAGTGTAAAGTTGTTGTATTGAAAGCAATGATACTGTCACTAGCAGCAAGGCTGATGATGCAGCAACCACCTTATGGCTAAATTTCATTGAGTTTTCCCCTTCTCACAGGCTTTGCGAAGACTAAAGTTAATCGTGTTTTTGTAATTATATATATCGACTCGATTGAGTTTTACTTGAATGTATTTTCACAAAATAGACTACAAAAATACAACAACCTAAACAATACAAAATTCACTAAAGCGCATATTTGTTACTTTTAGTATTTGGTTCAATGAGTTGGGGAATGGGGCTAGACGGAGTTTAAGGAGGAATTAAGAATCTATTAATTTGATGGTTATGCGCTCAGTTTTCTATTAACAAAAGGTGGGGTGAATAAACGATATGAAATCAAATGATATGCAGAACTTATAAATTAATTGAACTCCAAATAATACTGTGTATATATTTTGTGCTAATAAAAAGCCCCACAAAAGTGAGGCTTTATAAACTGAATCTTTATTGAATTATATAAGTAGTATCTAATTTAGAATATTAGATGCGCTACACCAGCGATAACTGGAAGTGTAATTAACGTACGTAGAATAAAGATAATAAACAGTTCTAAGATGTTCACTGGAATCTTACTGCCTAGAAGTAGAGCGCCCACTTCAGACATGTAGATCAGCTGAGTTACCGACATTGCTGCAATAACAAAGCGAGTCATCTCGTTGTCGATAGAAGCGGCAAGAATCGCAGGAATGAACATATCCGCAAAACCAACAACAATCGTTTCAGATGCTGCAACCGCTTCAGGAACACCAAGTAGCTCTAGGAATGGAATGAAAGGCTGACCTAGGAATGAGAATACAGACGTGTATTCCGCAATAACCAGTGCCATTGTACCTAAACCCATAACAACAGGCAGTACGCCAAATACCATATCTACGGCGTTACGAACGCCTTCGCCAAATACAGATTTAGCCGACTTTACTTGAGATGCTTTATTTACCGCTAGCTCAAGACCCCAAGAGAACGTTGAGTGACCTGCTGGGATCGCGTCAGCGTCTTTGTGCGGCTTGCTGCCATCAATGAAAGTATCTTTCTTCATGCTTAGTGGTGGAAGGCGAGGGATGATCACCGCTGCCACAATACCCGCTAAACAGATTGCTGCGTAGAAAGGTAGGAACAGGTGCTCTAGTTCTACCTGAGCAATAACCACAAGACTGAATGTGATAGATACTGCTGAGAAAGTCGTACCAACAACCGCAGCTTCACGCTGAGTGTAGAATTTCTTCTCGTACTGTTTGCTTGTAAGCAGGATACCAACACTGCCGTCACCCAACCAAGAAGCCATACAGTCAATAGCACTGCGGCCTGGTAGGTTGAAGATTGGACGCATGATTTTACTTAGTAGCGTGCCAAACAGCTCTAGTAGACCAAAGTTAAGTAGAAGCGGAAGTAGCAAACCAGCAAAGATGAATACTGAGAACAGTGTCGGAAGCAGGCCTTCTAGAACCAGACCACCAGTATTTTCTTCCCAAATAACCTCAGGGCCAACTTGGAAGAAAGCCATAACGGCTGCAGCACCACCAATTAAACGAACCAGCAACCACAGTGGAGATGGGTTGAAAAGGCCGTTTAAAAATGAATTTGATGTAATGAATGTAGGCTTAAAAATGGTGCTTAAAACTGAAGCTACAGACATGAAAGCAACGATCGCAGTGATGATAGGGACTAGATATTCACCGAAAACCGCTTGAATTGATTTGGCTAAGATAGCTACAGGGATGGTTAGATCACCTTGATAGCTGATTGGCGCCATGAAAAGGAATAAACCAATCAATGATGGGATTAAGAAAACCCAGAAACTGCCTTTAGATTTCTCTGTTTGAGCAGTATTCTTGTTGTTAGACATGTTATTGTTCTCGAATTTCTACACGTAAAAAAGCCACATCCTTGGCATTTTTATTCACTAAACGTCCGTATTTTCTCATTGGGTGCAAGATTACCCAGTATTAATATCGCTTGCAATACTATTCATCAAATATCGCTAAATATTCATACTGGTTATTCTGCAACGTATTAAGAGTTTAGAATAAAGTGTTGCGGATGTTACGTAGTTTGAGGTTATATTGCCAGATATTTATAAATTGACTGGGGTTTCAGTTCGATAGGTCAAGTATAACCAGTAGCTAAACGCAATAATGAAAGCAAAAGAGGCAGGGAAAGCCAATGCCAAGATTTCGAAGCGTTGGAACAGACAAGCGCCAATTAAGCCGCCAAACAGGAAGCCAACCACAATGAAAATTAGCAGTTTGGCTTTACGGCAGTCAAAAGGCATCCCCTTTAAGCGAGCGCCAATCATGATCCCAAGATCGGTAATGATCCCGCTCATGTGTGTTGTTCGAATGATTGCCCCGCTGTAAGTGGTGATCATCGCGTTCTGCAAACCACACGCGGCTGAAGCGAAATACTGACCTGAAGTATAGCCTTGCAACAGTGTCCACAGCGCCAAAAACAGCAATCCACCCTCAATACATAGTGCAACACCGTAACGGCGTCCTAACTTCAATGCTTGGTTTTCAATAAAGAACCCGCTGAACGCCGCACCTAACATGAAGCTCATGATCACCAATAGGAGGTGAACAGAAGCCGAGGTCGGTGTAAGCAGGCTACTGCCTAGCAAAGACATGGTGCCGGAGATATGGGAGATAGCTTGATGTTGGAAGCCAAGTAAGCCGATAGCATTAACACTGCCAGCAAGACCAGCTAACAAAAGGGCGCCGTATTCAACCCAGCGAGGTAACTTAGAAATCATGTGGTTCACCCTGGGTTAAATAGAGGAGCAAGATTATAACGCTAGACAAAAGATACGCTAGCGCTGTGAAGCGGTGATATTTGATCTTAGGCAACAGTATTGCAGTTTGTTTTAATACTGTTGCTATATAAAGATAACGGTCAATAACGAGATAAAGATAACGCTCAATGACGAACTAGTTGTAATGGCTCATTTGGTGGTCGAACTTAACCCAACCGTGTTTGCGTTCTTCATAAACCGAAAAGCTCGGCAGTGGGAAGTCTTGCTCTTTAAATAATCCGAGCGGGACGATATAAAAATCAGCGGCGGCAACCGACTGCAAAAGCATGGTGGTGCCACACTTGGGACAAAACTGATAGGTGACTTCATTACCCGTATCGCTGATGCGTGAAAAAGAGGTCACTTCACCGCTGAGTGTAACTTGTTCTATTGGGAACCGAGCCTGAATGCCGAACACACTTCCGGTGCGTTTCTGACACTCATAGCAATGGCAGACAGATGTACGTTGAGGTTCACCTCGGCATACTAGGTTGACTGCTCCACAGCGGCATTCGCAACTTCTGATATTTCTATCTTTAATATGATTGATATCCATCCATGCTCCACTTCTGGTTAACCCTGTATTGATAATTATACTAAAGCCCTTTATGGTCTGCACAACTGGATGAAAACAAAAGAATATAATTGCCCATGAAAAAGAAAATCTTACCTATCCCTCTGATTCTACTGATTCCAATTGTCATGCTGGTTGTGGTGATAGTAGCGGGTATTTATCGCTTTAGCTTAAGTGATGAAGAGATCTTGGCGAAGTTTCCTTCTTCTCAAGTGAGTTATGACCCAGTCGTAGAAACCGTTTTTGATTTGAAGACGACCAATCCATGGACAATTAAAGTTCCTGAGACTAACGCCTACGCTTTTATCAATGAAGTTGATGAGCCTAGAGCCATCGCGTTTGGACGCTATGACTCAGGTGTTGAGCGCGGTGTGGTAACGGTAGACACAAATAATCTTTCAGCCGCCACGCTGGGCAAGGCGAGTTTCTTTGTCGCGCCGATGTGGATATCTAACCAAGGCAGCGGTGTTTTCTATTATCTAGGCCTGTTTAAGCATGACCAGCAACGAAGCCGTGTGGTGTTAGTCGACCAACTTTTACTGGGTGATCGTATACAAATTCAGACATTGGAGGTAGCTCAGCAGCCAGGTTCGCAATCACAGAATAAACTTACTGGGGAAGGTTTTATCGGCTTTACTCAGCATTCTGCGGAACAATCATTTGCAGAACCCCCTTCTGAAAAGGTGTTAATGAGTTTTTCTTTTGATACGCAATCAATTGGTAAGCAATAACGTTTTCGTGAATGTAAGGATCTGTTGTTTATGTGAGCCAAATTACATATTATCTTAGTTAGATGAATGAAATTTAGACACAGTTAGCTTTGTGTCCGCTTATTATTACAAATGGAGCTTGCGAATGATTAATAAACGTTTTTTTAAGACGAAAGATGAAGTTGAAGTGACCTTCGAGCTAGAAGCTCAGGAAGCGAACTCTGTATCCATCGTTGCTGACTTTCTTGATTGGAAAGCCACCCCAATGAAAAAACTGGCCAAAGGGAAGGTTTACAAGTTTAAAACTCGTCTACCTAAAGATGGCGAGTTTCAATTCCGCTACCTAGTTGATGACCAACAATGGGTGAACGATGCGAATGCCGATCGTTACATCCCAAATGAATTTGGTGAAGACAACTGCCTAGTGTCGACGGTAAACGCATAATCTTTTCTTAAAACCAGCGACTAATTCGCTTCGTTTATTAATTATTCGAAACGGAATAACGTCAACCAATAGAAAGCAGAAACTAGCCGTTTCTGCTTTTTTATTTTTAAATTTAGCGGTTAATTTTATTTCTTATCTAGTGGCTCTTCATCTACGGCAACTCAATGACTTAGGCTAAGTTGGGAAGATTCACATCATATTATGACAATGCATTGATGATTTATGCGTTTGAAAAGCATATCCTATGCCTTTATATCGTAGAAAGACCTGTTTACCGTGTATTCAAAAATATTTCCCTCTCCGTTTGCTGAGCTTTCACCTGTAAAAAAAGTAGCTATTTTGGGACTGCCACTTATTGCTGCGATTGGTGTTGCTTTGCAATCGTCACAATCGGATCTGACGAAAACGATCGATCTTGATTTGCCCGACTCAACCGTTATTGAGTCAATTCTGTCACCATCTTCTGTTACCGTTATTGAGCCGCCGACATTTGAGTATCAAATTCAATCTGGCGATAACTTGAGTAGCATCTTCACTCAGCTTGGATTTTCTTACAAATCGATGATGAGCGTGATGGAAACTGATTTGAACTTCCTTGCTTTAGATACGCTTCGTCCGGGTAATACATTACGCTTTTGGCGTGATGAAGCGACCGGCGACCTTTCTAAAATGGAACTTCAATTTAGCGTCGCGGACAAAGTGGTTTACCGACTGCTTGATGACGGCAGCTACGAATTCGAAGACATCTCTATTCCTGGTGAATGGAAGCAAAAACCTTTAGTGGGTGATATTCATGGCAGCTTCTCAATGTCGGCGAACAAGGTTGGCCTGAGCAGTCTTGAGATTGACCATATTGTGACTCTTCTTAAAGATAAGCTGAACTTTAGCCGAGACCTACGTGTTGGCGATCAGTTTGAAGTGCTTCAAAAAGCGCAATATGTTGATGGTGTTGCAACCGGAAAACGTGAAATTGAAGCAATTAAGATCATGAATCGTAACCGCGTTGTGTCAGCATACTTACACACCGACGGACAATATTACGATGCTAATGGCGATAGCCTTCAACGTGCTTTCCAACGTTACCCAGTGAGCAGTAGCTGGCGCCAAAGTTCTCAGTTTAACCCTAAGCGCTTACACCCTGTGACTGGCCGCATTTCACCGCACAACGGTACAGATTTCGCGACGCCAGTTGGTACGCCGGTTCAAGCAACGGGTGATGGCAAAGTGATTATGACGCGTAAGCACCCATATGCGGGTAACTACGTGGTCATTCAGCACGGCGGTACTTACAAAACGCGTTATCTACATTTGAGTAAGATCCTCGTTCGTAAAGGACAAACGGTATCTCGTGGACAGCGTATTGGTTTGTCTGGCAAAACTGGCCGAGTGACAGGTGCACACTTGCACTACGAACTGATTGAACGTGGTCGTCCTGTGAATGCAATGACAGCAAATATCCCGATGGCAGATTCTGTGCCTAAAAAGGAAAAAGCGACGTTTGTAGTAGCAAGAGATGAAGCCGACAAGCTATTGAAGGCAGCGTTAGAAACGCGCAATCTAGCAATGGTTAATAATGCTAGTAAGTAGCTAGCCATTAAACTGTTTTAAAGCCGCAAGAGCATCACAAAGCACAGTCAGTGTTAAGTGATGCTCTTGCGGCTTTTTAGTTCTCAATAGAAGGTTCGGTAAGGGTTTAAACTAAAGGCTCTGAGTGCGCGACATAGCTAACGATAGCTTCAGGTCGCATTGGAGGTGAGTAGAGGTAACCTTGGATCTTGTCACATCCCATCGCGTGCAGCTTTTCTAATTGCTCACGCTTCTCAACACCTTCCGCAACCAAAGATACATCGAGTCTATGGGCCAGTTGAACAATCAGCCATACTACGCTCTCTGAGGTCGAACTAGTTAACAAGTCTCGGATAAAGGTCGCATCAATTTTAATGCAATCGATAGGGTAGCTGTGGATGTAGTTCAAACTGGAGTAGCCTGTACCAAAGTCGTCGAGTGCAATCGTGAAGCCTTGTCCTCTCAGAAAGTTAAGCGCGGATTTTGTCTCTTGTGTTGGCGATAACAGAACGGTTTCGGTTAACTCGATAACAAACTCATTCGCCTTAAAATGGTGCTGTTCAATGGTTCGAGTCAGGTAGGATATATAACGTTTCGAATCAGTAAGCTCGTGCGCAGAGCAGTTGATTCCAAGTTTAACCTTGTAGCCCAAGCCTTGCTCTAGTGTGGTTTTAGCGCGGCACACCAATTCAATAATGCGTTCACCTAATTCGACAATCAGCCCTGACTCTTCTGCCACTTGAATAAACTCTACGGGTGAGATGTCTCCATGTCTGGCGGTTTTCCAGCGAGTCAGTACCTCGAAATATTCCCATTGCGTTTCACCTTGACCCACAATCGGCTGTACAACTACGTACATTCCATTGCTGTCGGGGATATAGCTTTGTGAAATTGGGTTTTCCAGCTCACTTCGTAGCGCTGCGACTAGCTCGGTTTTTCTTTGGTAACGAACTCTTAAGTGAGTGTCATAACATTGAATATGAGTATCTTGGCTGTGTTTACACTCTTTAAGCGCCAAGCTGGTATTGAAGATGATTTGCTCAACGTCTTTGTTGTCTCCATCCGAACTGGCAATACCGATGCTGACGTCGAAATCTATCTTGATATCAACGCTACTGTAGCCCTGCTTAATTTTGGCCAGTATTTGTTCGCACACGGCTATCGGATCAGAATGGTAGGTGATGAAGGCGAACTCGTTGCCAGCAGTCCGGAAAGTCAGGTTGCTTTCAGGTAAAGTTCGGCGCAATATTTCTGCGACAAACTGCAGCACCTTGTCGCCAATATAATTACCGTGCATATCATTAATGGCTTTGAAGCTATTGATATCGAGTAAAGCCAATGTAAACGGAGTGACGCTCTGTTGAGTAATCGACTCTAAGGTATCTGATAAACAGCTTCGGTTGAGTAACCCGGTTAGGCTGTCGTGTGACACCTCATAACTAAGCTGATTTACAAGTTGTTCGGAACGATCGTTAAACCACATTTCACGCAAGGTGTGGATGATGATGTCGGCGAACAATTGATGGTGCTTTACCACGTCTTGTTGCTGATCAGGGCTAAGAGGCGAGGTGAACGTTGAAAACAGCACGCCCATCACTTCGCCACTTTGAGTTTGAGTCGGGATCGCGATGGAGTTTTGTGAGGTGATTTCCTGCCTAAATGCCGATGTTGGCAATGACTGGACGATGTACTGAGAAAATGAGCAATCTGGGTGTCTTTGATTGACGGCTTGTTGGTAGATGTGACCATGGCGCGCATTGATTTTGTCATGTAATACATGATCAGAATGGGCGATCACCAAAGGAACGGTTTGGTCAGGGAAGTACTTCTTCTCAATGATGCTAGTGTATTGAGTATCAAAGGTCTGATGTAAAGTAAGCACAGCTGACTCTAAAAGGTCGATACCTTCCAATTTCAGCAAACGGCCAATGCGCTCTGTGTCTATCATGCTATTGTGCGTATGTTGAGTCATAGCCACCACCCCTAGTTAACCAGATTCACTGTGTAAGCGGTATACGTATTATCTTGTATATGTGCGAACTTGTATAATCTATGTGCGTCAAGTTTATTATTAGCCGTGTTGTATAACTTTTCAAATTAAAATGTGACTTATTTCACAGAGCTTGCGTGCTACGCTCTTTGTCTAGCCTGTCTTTCAGATGGTCCAAAAAGAGCTTGGTTCGCGTGTGCGAGTAATCAAGCTTAGGGTAGTACGCGTAAACCATCACTTCGTCGGCGGTAATATTTGGCAATACTGGAACTAATGTCCCTTGCTTTAGATCCTCTTTGATCATCGCTTTGATGGTTAACAGTACGCCCATTCCTCGCTTCGCAGCATGAAACAAAGCCTCTGGATTGGTGGTCGCAAAGTTACCGTTTAACGTTATTCGCTGCCCTTTGGTGAGCGCTACTTCACGGGTCGGACGCTCTCCCCAAATTAACGAGTTGTGTTGCTCCAAATCTTGCTCGCAAGTGGGGTAGCCGTGTTTGGCAAGATAGCTTGGTGCTGCATAGAAGCTGGCTCTGTGTTCAAACAGCGGTGTTTTCTTGAAGCTTAATGAGTTGAGTTGTTCTAGTTCACGACTGATTACCAAGTCCAAGCCAAGCTCGGGTAATTGACCGGGCGTAGTGGTGATGAGTTGTACCTTAATATCAGGGTACTTTTCTAAGAAGTCGTCCATGTATTGCACCAGAAACTTAGAGCCAACCGCAATCGTAGCGCCAATCTTTAATAGGCCTGCTGGGGTTTGGTTAACCGAGCGAGTCTCATCAATAATGGACTGCCAATTGTCGAGCTGATCCTTGGCTCGCAGGTAAAAGAGCGCACCTGCTTCGGTTTGGCTAATTGATCGCGTGGTACGCTTTAACAGTTGGGTGCCGATGCGCTCTTCTAACCAGTTCACTCTTTTACTGATCGCCGAGCTGGTGGTGTTCAGCTTTCGAGCAGCACCATTGAAGCTGCCTTCTTCGACTACTCTGACGTAGCTTTTTACGTTAAGAATCCAATCCATATTATTTCCTGCTGGGACTTAATAAAATTCCAATTTAGCTAATTATCAATTATTGGTTTTGAATGTAAACTCGTCTAATGAACAAATATCAAACGAATAGGGAATTTTTTGAGCCAATCGACCTTTAAAAAAACACCGTTACTCTTAGCAATGATGATTATTGCTACGGGGCAGGTGGGTGTGAGCATCTACTTGCCAGCATTACCGTTAATTGCTTCTGATTTAAGTGCTACTCAAGTAGATGTACAGCTTCTCGTCACGCTGTTTCTGGTGGGTTTTGGCTTGTCTCAGCTATTTTACGGACCGATGTCCGATGCGGTGGGAAGAAGACCTATCTTCTTGTTAGGTCAGGGTGTTTATTTGATTGGTACAGTCGTTTGTGTTGTGTTTTCTGACAATATGACGGCGCTAGAAGTTGGTCGCTTGCTGCAAGGTTTAGGGGCGGGTAGTGCCTCGGTTCTTGGGCGAAGTGTGCTTCGTGACAGCTATGATGGTTCACAGCTTACCAAAGCGTTGTCTTATATCTCGATCACCGCGTCGATTATGCCGATCATCGCGCCTGTATTTGGTGGCTGGATTTCATTCCACCTTGGTTGGCAGGCGGTGTTCCTTTTCGTTCTATTGTATTTACTGGCGATATTCACACTGGGTTACTTCGTGTTGCATGAAACTTTGCCATACGGAAAGAGCCGCTTTGATGCGTGCCAAGTGGTGAAGAACTACGGACGCTTGTTGACCAATCGCCAAGTGTTGACCAGTGCCAGTTACAACTGGATGAGCTACATGGCGAGTTTGGTATCGCTGTCGTTGTTTCCATTCTTAATGCAAGAGCAATTGGGGCTGACCGCCGCTGAGTATGGTTCATTGATGATTGTCCCTTCGGCAGGCTTACTGATAGGTAGCGTCGCTTTAAACTTACTCAATCGTAGGTTTAGTACGCCCCAACTGATGAGCCTAGCTATTTTGATTATCTTGGCATCGGGAACTTGGCTTCTTACTCATGAGTTATCCATCTTTAACTTAGTTTGGGCGTTTACTTGGTTGGCGATAGCACAAGGCATCTCGTTCCCATTATCAATCAGCATGTTATTAGAACCTCATAAGAAACAAGCGGGCGCAGTATCGGCATTGTCGGGCTCTATTCAGATGTGTTTAGCGGGTTTATTGGGTGGGTATCTGGTAGAAAGTTGGGTCACGACTCATCTACAGTTAGGCGTGTTCTACCTCATTATTGGCGCAGCCATGGGCGGAGTGCTTTGGTCTTCAACCAAAATGAACAACAAAGGCGATACTGTTGAAGTGGAATATAGCTAAACACTAAATTCACTATCGTTTAACGCACCATCGTTAATACGTTGTATTTGTGCTGATGGTTTTCTACAATGCTTCGGTCCATTGAATAGGTAAGAACAAAATGCAGCAAAATGAATTTGAAGTACTGGTAAAAGCTATCTGCGCACTAGATGGCCTGCCTCAAGCGCTTGAGCTATTGAAATCCAATGAGGATACAGAAGTCGCTGAGGCTGCTGCATCACTGACTGGTCAATTTGCACTTGCTGAAGTGGAAGGCGAAAAGCGTATTTACCACGTGACGCTTCAAGAAAATGAACAAGGCGAAGAGCAAGAGTACATCGAACATGTTATGAATGAAGGCGATGACTTAATCAAATTTGCAGCTTGGTTCTTTGAAACGATGTTTGAATTGAAGCAAAAAGACACATACCAAATTGCCGGTAAAACTTACAGACAGCCAAAGCGCAGCTAGGTTTCTCAGTAAAGCATTTTAGAAAGCAGCTCTATTGAGCTGCTTTTTTTATCAGTGTCTAAATCAATGTCTTGGGTTGTTATTAGGAATGGAGCATTAAGCTCAAACCAGAATTTAGGTTAACTCATTGATATACAAAAACAATGCTGATTAGCACAGAGACAAAATTAGGCTAATTGCAAATGAACGCTTAATATTGCATTAAAGTGTGATTTAGATCTTGTTTTTGGGCGTTTTAAGTGTAGAATCCGCGCTAAAGAAAGTTGATTATGTGCGGAGATAAGCATGAATTACGAACTAGGCCACGCATACCTTGGTCAAATGGCAGCAAAAAACATGATGCACGAAGCATTGTACGGCACTTCAAAGCCAAAGAAACCATCGTTCTTTAAGCGAATGATGAAGAAAATGGCTAAATAAGCATTTTCAAAAACGGAATTTTAAAAGGCCTTAAACTCGATGAAGTTTAAGGCCTTTTTCGTTTTAGCGATTGGTGAAAGTTATCGCTTTGTTTTGTTGTGGATGGACACAAAAAATACCAATTAAGCTTCTGACTAATGGCTTTTAATGAACTCAGCCAGCAGATTGATTGGATAAGTCGACCACATTATTAGGGATGCTATCTAAGCCATTCTCTTTCATCCACGCTTCTAAGTTATCGGCACCACCGATGTACTTACCATCAAGCCAGATCTGCGGGACGGTGACCGGTGTTTTCTCACCAATGTGTGCTTTTACCTCTGGAATCATACGGTACAAAGCGGCGCTGTCTTTTACGACATCGTGGTATTGGTATTCAACACCCGCTTCATCCAGCATTTTCTTCGCTTTAACACAGAATGGGCAGGTCGCCTTACCATAAACGATGTTGCCTTTTAGGCTGTCTCGTTTGGTCCACTCTTTGATCACCGATTGGATTAACACACCGCGATTCAGCGCTTCACCTTGGCTGACCACTTTGCCTTCAACAACAAGGATTGGAGCATGCCAAGAGCCTAGTTTTAGCGGCTCCCACCAGTGAGACAACCAATCTTTCACTTCCAGTTCGACATCGACATCGGCCAACTCATTCTCAAAAGTATCCTTCAGAATGTCTTTGGTAAGGGTACATTCTCCACATGGGATGTTAACTTTAAATGGACCCCAGCTGCCTGCCCAACGGTATAGTGTAATCTTGACTGGTTTCTTCATGGTTACGGCCTCGTTTGAATTCTCTTATCCATATAGAACGGACTGTCGAACTATTTATTTCACCAACCTTAAACTTTCTTCACTTTTGAAGGTTTTTTAGTTTCCCAGTGCGTTATAAATGCAACTGACGCAATAATAATAGCAGCCCCTAGCCATAAACGACCCGGTGGAACCCAGCTAAATACAATCCAACCTGCTAGGACATTTAGCGGTAATTTTGCGTGGTCAAAAGGTTGTACGAATGAAGCATCAGCGACTGAGTAGGCTTTTACAATTGCCCATTGAGCAAGTGCCGTCATAACACCGATGACAATTAAGATCGCCCAAATCGTACCGCCACTTGGCGTCTGCCAATCTGGCGCAGCAAGTAGGATGTTAAATGGTGTAATCAATAGTAAAAGGTAGACCACCATGGTAGAAGGGCTGTCTTGTGAAGAGAGCTTTTTCACCATCAGTGAGTAGCATGCCCAGAAGAAAGCGGCACCGACTGGTAATAACGTTGCCCAGTTAAAATCTTCAGCCCACGGCTCTAGAATCACCATCGCACCCACGAAGCCTGCTAAGGTCGCGCCCCAGCGAGCAGCCCCAACTTTCTCTTTTAAGAAAAGCCCTGAACCAATGGTTGCAAACAATGGCGATGTCATGAGAAGGGCAATGCCTTGCCAAATTGGTACTGGGTAAGCCAGTGCCCATATCCAAAGTTGAATACCAATAACAGACAAGAAGACACGGAATACGTGCAATTTGAGGTTGTCGGTTTTTAGCGCGCGGCGAATACCCAGCGTTTTTAGGTAAGGAAGAATAGCGAATAACGCGATGGCGTATTGAATGACGGCAACGGTGGTAGAAGTCAGTCCGAAATGAATGCTAGCAATTTGAGTTAGGCTGTTAATAACGGCAAAGGCTAGGCCTGCGGTTAGCATCCAGCTAGCGCCTTGGATCGGATGGTGTTGTGACATGATGCTTCTAATTATTTGATGTGGTTCACCTATGATACGGATTTAGCACCACTTAACCAGAAAAAGCATTGATGAAGTCAGTCAGAATATTTGAATATGAAAAAAGGTTGAGCCATTGCCCAACCTTTTTAGTCTGTATCTAAAGTCGATTTAGATTAGAAGTCGTAACGTACACCTAGGCGAAGAGAGTCTTCACTTTGTGTTTCTAAACCTGCAACTTTTACGTCGTCTAGATTGTTTAATTGGTAAGCAACGTATGTACGGATAGATTTGTTGAACTTGTAAGTACCAGTCAGCTCAAAGAAGTCAGCTGTGTCTACAGTTAAGTTCTGTGTCGCGTCTTTTTCTTGTTTTTGGTACAAAGCAGCCAATTCAAACTGATCTGTTAGTTTGTACTTAGCCGCAACTTCTACACCAGAGAACTCAGTTTTTGCTTTGTCGTCTAGGTCACCCATTGTGTAGGTTGCACCTAGATATAGAGCATCCATTTTGTAATTAATACCAGCGATTACAGCCGTTGCTGAACCATTACCAGTACCGTTGTCGTTACCTGAGTAACCAAGACCAAAACCTAAGCCCATTGGTAGTGTGTAAATACCAGAGATACCGTAACCGTCAGTATCTTTGTCTTCACCAGCAATCAAACTTGCTTTAAGAGAAAGTGCGTCTGCGTCGTAAGCGTATACAAACGTGTTATTGATTTGCTCGTCACCTGCATTGATGAATGCTTTTTGGTCACCAGAGTAGATAGTAACATCCGACATTTCTGAGATTTGAGCTGCAGCTGTATCTTGACGACCTACTGATACTGCGCCGAAGTTACCTTCAAAACCTGCATACATGTAACGTTGCTTAAAGTTGTCAGTTTCATCATTGTCAGCTGAAGAATTTACGCCTTGTTCTGCTTCGTAGAAACCAAAACCAGATAGGTCGCTAGTGATTTCTGTAGTACCGCCAACATTTAAACGTACACGGCTTTTATTTTTCATTGTTCCGTCGATTTCTTTACCGCCTGAACCAATGAAATCACCACGGAATTCCGCACGACCGCCAATTTTAAGTTCTGTACCGTCAGAGCTGTAAACTGTTGCTGCTAGAGATGAACCTGAAACTAGTGCCGCTACCACTGCAGAAGCTAGAACTGCCTTTTTCATAATCACTTACCTTGTATTTTAAAATCCGTGAGCAATGTGCTCTCCGTTTCGATATGAAGCTAATTTAGAGCAGATAAATTAAGCTTTCATTTCCATAAAATTACATTTTCGTGAATGGGGAACTTTTTTAAGTGTTGATTTTATTGCATTTTTATTTCATGCGACTGAGTGTTCTATGAATAGTTATACAAGTTGCGTGTATTTCAAAGGTCACATTGGCAAGTTTTACCTTGCAATCACGTATGTCGATGGTGGTGAATTTTGGCTGCGCTGAGAGCTTGTTAATCTGATTAACTGCTTGTACTGGTAAGGATATCCTCTATGATGCAAAAACTTAGAAGAGAATAGATTCTGCTCAACAATATGGAGACGTTGGATGAAAACAGAGTACTTAGGCGATGTTTTACAAGGTAGGCAGGTTATTGGCTCCTTGAATGTTGAAGACCTACCCGTTGGAGAGCACCAGTTTTGGTTTCAAGTCACCAGTGATGGGCTAGGGCAACCTAAGAACATGCCGGTTTCTGTTTTCAAAGGCAGTCAAGAAGGTCCTAAGTTGATGATCACCGCCGGTATTCACGGTGATGAGCTAAACGGAGTGTTGGCTGCACAGCAAATTATCAGGGACTTAGTCGGTAAAACGCTCAAAGGTACGGTAACGATTGTGCCTACTGTGAATTTGTCTGGCTTGCTGAACCATAGCCGTGATTTCATCTCTTCGGATCCGGGCTCTTGTCCTGCCAATCTTAATCGACTCTTTCCGGGTGATGCTAATGGCTTGGCAGCGGAGCGCTTTGTTGCGTCTTTGTGGGAGCGTTTGCTTAAGCATAATGCCACCTTCGCCGTTGATCTCCACACTCAAACTCGTGGCGCAGTTTATCCACTTTATGTATTTGCTGATTACCGAGTTGAGCAATGTTTGGAGATGGCGAGGCTGATGCAGCCCGATTGTGTTCTGAATGACCCTGGTGACCCAGGTATTTTGGAAACGGTTTGGAATCGAAGTGGAATTCCGAGCATCACGGTGGAAGTTGGGATGGGGAAATTTACTCAGCCTGACATGATTCAACGAGCGGTAGACGGTGTTTTTAACATGCTATCTTATTATGAAATGTTCGAGGTTGAAATAAATCATCCCGAGAAAATGCAGCTGCCAAGTATGGACTGGATAGAAGGCAACAACGTCGTGTCTATACGCGCCGACATAGGTGGCTTTGTGTTGACTCAGGTCGAGCTTTTGCAAAGTGTCGAACAAGATGATCTGCTCGCCATCCAATATGATGCGTTCGGTAATGAATGTCGCCGCTACCACGCACCATCTTCTGGGCGTGTACTCAGCTATAACGTGGATGCATTAAGGGAGCCGGGCGCGCTTGTTTGTCGCTTGCTAAGTTAAGGCTCAGTCGGTTGGACGTTTCCGTGTTAATGCACTGTGTCGCCATTAAAACACGCAAAAAAAAGACCGAGCAGGGCTCGGTCAAAGGACAGTTGTCTAGAGTAAGCACGTCTTGGACTCATCGAGAGAACTGCTTTTAGAGTAGCGAGGCTAGATTAAGAATCCATTGCAAGATAGTGACACTTCGACTGCTTTTCTATTTCAAAAATAATATTGAAAACATTATCTTAAACTCATCAAAAACCCGACTGCGAGTTACGCGAGTCGGCTTTTTATTACTTCTCTTTTGAATCTTTATCTCTATCTACACTCGATTAAAAAGCGTCATCCACGACCTCTTTTAATCGGTCGTAAGGCACATATCCTGGTAAAACATTTCCGTTCATCATCATGGTTGGAGTGCCCGTTAAGCCGAGTGCACTGAACGTTTGATGGTTAGTGGTTAGAACCTGGTTTTGTTCTTGAGTTGTTTTTAGTTCCGCCTCTGTTCCCGTCTTCTTGGCAACGGCTTCTAGTGAGCTTTTCGAGTGAATACCGCTTTTCGCCATCAGCAATCTATCAACTTCAGGGAATGCTTCTGGGTTATCTTTCCATACTTTCATCGCGTATAGCGCCGCGTTGGTGTCTAGCCCCGAAACCTGTTGCTGCTTAAACGATAAGTACACGTTGATCACTTTAATGTCGCTGTTTTCAGAGGCTAATTGAACCAAGCCTTTTTCCAAGCGCTTACAGTAAGGGCAGTTATAGTCGGTAAAGTTAATGATGACCGATTTGCCATCCGGATTGCCCGTGATTGGGTGGGCGTCATTGTTGTATAACCAATCATGGCTTTCCGCTTGGGCTTTTTTCGTTTGCTCTTGACCTGCTACGTACTGCTCTAAGCTGGTATGTAAACCAGAGATCGTAGAAGGGTTCTCTTTCAGAAATTGGTTAATCTCTTCAAGTTGCTGGGTTTGTTCTGTGCTTAACTCAGCGAAGGCAGTGGTGCTCATTAGTGAGCCTAAAATCAGTGTACTAATCAGATGCTTTTTCATGCTATTTATTCTCTAATTCTTGATAATCGTGAGCGCTCATTGGGTCGCGCTCACGGAAATCCTGTTCGTTAAACGGGCTAAATCGAGTTGTTCACCTTGCTTTGCTCTGTTTTTCTTTGTAAGCGAGTTAGGCAAAGTAGGTTCTCAACCAAAGCCCTATCGGGGAAGTAATGCCTGTTGCGATACTGCTAATTTTTCCATCTTTGATGATGACGATGCTTGGAGTGACACTAACGCCCCAACTTCTGCTGATTGATCCAGAAAGATCATTGATCACAGGGAAGTCATACTCTTTCGCCTCTAAGTAGCGCTGAACACGCTCGTCTGGACCAGACGATAGAGCGACCGAAACCACCTGATGGGAATCACTGAAGCTATTGACGGTTGGGCTTACAAATTTGCAGGCACCACACCAAGTCGCCCAAAAATAGACAATGACTGGCTTACCATTTTTGCTTAGCTCGATAACATCAATATCTTCGCCTTGGAGCGATTGACCCACAATTGGAATCGCGTCGCCCTGAGGCATGCTTCTGCTGTGATAAAAGTCCATCGCAAATGAAACCACGCCAACGATCAATATCATTGAAACCAGTTCCTTTCCCCACTTCTTAAGACGACTTGGCTTTTTGGTTTCACCCTTTACAGCGCTGTCTTCAGTCGTGCTAGATTTCTCTTCATTGTTGGGAGTCTTCATCCATTATCTCGCAGCGTCGATGGCTTGAACGACAGTGTCACTGTCGAGAATGACAGGCAGTGGAATACCGCTTCTATAGCTTGGGCCGTAGACGATATTAAATGGCACACCAAATCGACCATTACTTTGTAGGTATTGAGTGACACTTTCACTTGGTGTTGTCCAATCGCCTTTCATCAAAACAATGTCTTCTTGCTGCAGGTGGCTGTAGACAGGGTCTTGGAGAATGACGCCGATCTTGTTGGCCTTACAGGTAATACACCACTCAGCGGTCACATCGACAAATACCGTTTTGCCTTGCTCAACCAATTGAGGGATTTGTTTTGCATCTAGCTTTTGCCAATCGAGATCGTCAACAATCGGTGTCGCCCAGTTATCAGCGGTGACACTACCGACGATCAATGCAGCACCAAACACCAAGGTTGTGGTTGCGACGATAGGAATAAGCACCTTGCGACCCAACTTACGGCCAATCCAAATCAATACTGAAATCACGATAAATAGCGACAGCAGGATAGTTGGGAATTTACCAATGAATGGGCTAAGGAGGCTTGTTAGCCATAGGCTGGTAATGAACATCATTAAGCCAAATACCAGCTTAACTTTGAACATCCACGCCCCAGGCTTTGGAAGCAATTTGGTTAGGCTTGGGAATAGCGCAAAGATCAACCAAGGCGCACTCATACCGATACCAAGCGTGATGAAGATAGCCCATAACTCTTGGTAGCTTGCTCCAAGTGCATACGCGACAGCGGTTCCTAAGAATGGCGCGCTACACGGCGTTGCTAACAGCGTTGCAAACATGCCTTGAACAAAGTGGCCTGAATGTGAGTCATCGCCTTTGGTTACCATCCAGGTGTTTAAACCTGATGGTAGTCTGAATTCGAATAACCCAAGCAGGTTAATCGAAAACAGCAAAGTGATGATCAGCATGAACCCGATGAACCAAACATTTTGGAACTGGATTCCCCAGCCAATTGCATTACCACCCATTTTTAGAGCGGTCATACCTAGGGCTAACAGCGCAAATGATGTAATGACACCTGAAGCAGAAGCTAAGAATGAGAGTCGAATATGACGATTAGATGCACCTTGGTTTTGAATGATGCTGTTTAATTTCATTCCTAAGACTGGCAACACACATGGCATGATGTTGAGGATCAAACCACCAATTAAAGCGAAGCCTATCATCGCCAAAAAGCCGTTGTTGCTTGTTTGGTAAGCGATCGGTTCTGAGCCAACTTTGGCCGTCATCTCTTCGGCGAAATTAGTGTCTGAAACGGTGACACTAACGGTGCGATCCGTTAAGGCGACTTCGCCTATCCAGTTGCTGACGTCAAATACAGCGGTCATCGTATTGCCGGTGATGTGGACGGTTGGTTGAGCAAAGAAATCATCGATGACTTCTTTGCCATCGATCAACACCATCGGCTTATCCCAGCCTTCGTTACTGGTTAGTTGAGTGACCAGTTGTTGCTTGCTTTTGTCCCAAAATAGACCGTTTACTGAAGTCCGGTTCGCTTCTCTTGGAGATTGGCTCATGCCTTGGTTGAACAAGAACATCGCTTCTTCATCGAACTGCAATTGCTGCGTGTCGATAGGGAGTTCGATGTCATAGTCAGTCAAAACACAAATATTGGTGCACGACGGGAACGAGAGAGAAGCCCTAAATACAGCAGGTTGCGTTTTGTCTTTCAACGTTAGGGTGACAGGAAAGCTTACGTGCTTTTTGTAGCCCAGCGTCATTACGTCAAGTTGTTCGTAGTATTTAGGGATCGGCCAATGCCAATCTACAGACTCTATATTAGTTGAATCAGACCAGTCCCAGCTTGGCGGAATGCCACCTTCGCCTGGGCTGCGCCAATAGGTTTTCCAGTCGCCGTCGAGCACGACATCGAGCACGGTTTGGATCTTAGAGCCGTCATCCGACTGTTCACCCGTCGACATCATTCGCATTTTAACAGGCGGATGCTCAGGCACACTAAGCCAGCCTGTTGTCTGTGCCAAGGCGGTAAATGACGTCATAACCAAAAGGGCAGTGACTAAGGTTTTCGCGCATGTACGCATAGAGAATGCCAATGAATCGACAAACTTAGTTAGTAGTGTGTTGTACACAAATGTATCTCCAAAAAATAAATAAAAGGGTGTAGTAGCCCGGTTATTTACTCTCTAAATATACAGTGCTTTAGATGCAATCGGTGTTTTGTCGGTCGAGTAGAGCGATGATTGTCTCTAGATAATCTCGAGATGTGAGGAGGTAAGTTAAACGCAACAGCAATAATAAGTACGAATGGGATCAGCCAGCCGGTTTTTGGGGCGGCAAAGGTCAGCATTTTTGAACTTAGGCTGCATGAACTTGAATTGGGGGACGTTAACATTTTTGAGGCTTCTAAGCCGAAAACACTGGCGTATAGAGTGGCCATTTTTTCTGAAGAAGCGATGTCGGTTTGAGGGTTACTGGTTTCTGTATGAGTTTGTGCACCAACTAGGACTGATTGACCATTAGCGGATGCAGATAACGATACTTTCTTTACGGCCAGAGTGCTCGCCAGACAAGTTACGATAACCAGTCCGGTAAGGAAGAGCGCCCAAAGCGAATGCTTTTGTCGGCGGTTCTTTGTGGATAAGAAAAGTAGTGATGTGTTCAGCAAATTAGTCAGTAATCAAATCTGTTAGTCGTTAAAGCAAGCTCATTGAATTGTGGTTAGCTTAGATAAGTTCTCTTCGTGCCACAAGTCATAAAATGGTTAAAGTGAAACTATGTATAAACGCGGAAAACGGCAGGTACACGATAAACGACGCATAAACACCAATTCACGCGTATACGACCTTGAGTTCTAGCTAAAGTTCACAACAACTGAAAGTTATCGCTAATTATTCTGTATCGAGTGGTCTAACCAAGATGAGGCGATACAAAAAAGCCCAACAGACCGTCAGTGAATGTGTTGGGCTTTAATCATTGGTGCTATTGGAAAGGCTTAGTGAGTGCGGCGAGGGCCGTTACGTACCAAGTCTTTACCGTTATCAAACACTTCTTTGGTGATCCAGCGAGCAAGCAGAACTTTGTGGCTGCTGTTGAATACAGCAACGAAGTGACGACCATCTGAATTATTGGTTGCCATGCCTACACCTTCAACCCCTTCAAGGCCTAAACCGCCAGCTTCCACTGAAATTAGGAATTGCTCTAGTTCTTCTAGAGACTCAATAATATCAAGTTCGTTGTTCATTTTTATGATCTCTTGCTGTGAGCCAACATCCTATTTAAGGCGCTTTAGTGCATGTGCCAGAATGAAGATATTGGTCGTTGTTCTTTGTTGGATGCGTACTCTACAGGTCATAAGAGGGGATTGGAACTCTCAAATATTAGAAGAAGGCTGATAATTTGCGAATTTTTAGCATAACATACGTTTAAATGCTTGTTATCCATATTCTTTTTACTACTATTTATAGGGTCAATTTAGACAGTAATAGGAATTAATATGATGAAGGTTTGGCGTTGTCTATTGTTAATGTTGGCGTTTGTCGCATTTGGAAGTTATGCGCAGAGCGTTGAGAAAATCGGAGAAGTACAAGATCAGTTAATGCTCGATCTAGCAACATTAGAAACGGCGCATGATGCTGAGAAGCCCTTTCTTGAAGATATCTTAAGGCGTAAGAATCAGGGTCTACGCGAAGAGATTTTTTCACAGCTATCGTCAGATAAAAAAGAGGGGCTGGATGTCACTCTTGCTCAGCAGGTCGAACTGCTACAAAAATTGCTGTCGTTGAATGAAACTAAAATCGTTTCAATGAGTAAAGAAAACCGTTCAGCTGAAGGTGACGCTAAAAAACGCCTTGAATTGCGTATTCAAAAACGAATCGGAATGATGGATGTCTATTATCAGCAGCTTGCTAAGACCTTAAATTGGTCGAAAGAGCGTGGTGTTGATGTTGCTGTTCCTGAAGGTGAACTTAAAACGGCGTTAATTGCTCGTTCTAAATACCTGACAAATGCCATTCTTTACACAGACACACAGCGACAAGATCTAGAAGCGCGTTTGTCTTTTGTGAATGAAGAAGAGAAAGCGACGATTAAAAAGGAGCTTGAACGTTTCAGCGAGCGCACTAGCGTTATGGTCGCGAGCTTAGAAGAAACCATCACGCTAATGGAACCGTTTGGCGTGGATGTGACTTCGTACAAACGTGTTTTGCTAGCGACGACAGGTGACATTAACGCCGATGTGTTGGATGTTGATGTTGCACTGGAGCTGTTGGATGGTTGGCTTCGTTCGTTCAGTTCATGGGCTTTTGAAAATACCCCTTCTTTTATCGTTAAACTTGCTCTGTTTCTCGGTATTTTGTATGTAACTCGCCTTATTGCTAACGTGGCTCGCAAAACCGTTCGTAAGAGTGTTTCGCACTCTAAAATGGACTTCAGTGTATTGATGCAGGACTTCTTTGTATCCATCGCATCTAAAGCGGTCGTGTTTATTGGTTTGCTTATCGCACTGTCTCAAATAGGGATAGAGCTAGCACCTCTTCTTACTGGTTTCGGTGTAGCCGGTGTCATCATTGGTTTCGCATTGCAAGACACACTATCTAACTTTGCATCGGGTTTGATGATCTTGATCTACCGTCCTTATGACGTCGGTGACATGGTTAAAGTGGCAGGCGTGCAAGGCACGGTAAAAGACATGAGCTTAGTATCGACGACTGTTCAAACCATTGATAACCAACGCTTGGTGATCCCAAACAACAAGATTTGGGGTGACGTGATCAACAACATCACGGCAGAACGTGTAAGACGTGTTGATATGGTTTTCGGTATTGGTTATTCAGATGATATCGATAAAGCGAAAGCGGTATTGAACGACATCATTCTTGCACACCCTCTAGTGTTGAAAAAACCAGAGCATATGATCAAGCTTCATACCTTGAATACGTCTTCTGTTGATTTCGTAGTACGACCTTGGGTTAAGACTGATGACTATTGGGATGTGTACTGGGATGTAACGGAAACCGTGAAGAAACGCTTCGATGAAGAAGGCATCACGATTCCATTCCCTCAACGAGATGTACATATTTACAATCACGAAGAGAACTAAACGAAAGATCTAGTATGAAAAGCTATTACGAAAAAGCTAAGCATGGCTTAGAGCCATCATTCTTAATGTGATATCAAATGGACGCTGAACAAGCGTCCATTTTTATTGGTTGCCGCTTATGTTGAGCTTCATTCTTTTATGTCACTCAACCACCTTAGAATTACGTTATGATGGGGTAGGCTTAATCTGGAAAGTTGAAATCGAATGGACGATTCACAGCAAAAAACGAATACTAGAAATACAACGGTAAGAAAAGCGACGCGAATTGAAAGTGTTATGAACTCTGCGATGTGGCATTTAACTCAGAGAGACATGACGGAAAGCGAGTTAGTGGCGAAGCTCAAAGTGAAAACCGACAATCAAGAATGGATCGATGAAACTCTAGGGACATTGAAAGGCTTCGGGTATCTCAAGTCTGACCAAGTGTTTGCAGAACAATTCGTGGAACAAGCTTTCTCTGGTGAATTCGGTTCTCGATACATTGTCGAAAAACTGAAGAAGAAGGGGCTGACCGATTCAGTGATTTCTGATGCAATCCATAAAGTGTCGTTCGAAAAGTCTATTGATGAACAAACCATCTTGATAGACCGAATCAACCACTACTATTCAAGCTTTACCATGAGCCGTGAAAAGCTGGTTGCGACACTGCAAAAGCGTGGCTTTAGCTATCAACAAGTTAAGGTAGCGATTGACCAGCACCCACAAGCGCATCAACTGAAAAGTAACATTCAAATTAAGGCCGAGAAAGCCGATTTGGAAAAAGAGGTGCTCAAGTATGCTCGTAAAGGCAAGGGACTGACTGCCATTCAGCAAGAACTTAGACAACGACAAATCGACACCAGTGAACTGTCATCGCTCATCGACCGATTGATTAATGAAGAGCAGCTAGATTTCTATTCTTCGTGTTTAGAACAGTTGCAGAAGAAGTCTTATGACCTAAACGATCATAAAGAACGCTCCAAGGCTTACGCGATGCTAAGTCGAAAGGGGTTCTCTTCAGACGAGATCAAATTTGCATTGAGTGAAGATAACGAATAACTAAGCCGGAAAAATTTCCTATTGTAGTATGTTGGTTTGTCCTAAGTAACTATTGGACAAAACCTTGCTAGCGTCTTTCTTAAATTAGCGAGTCATGAATAACTTCAGGTATTGCAAACCTCCAATCAAGTGGCCAAATTAACTCAGCCACTACAAGGCTCTAGTCCATTAGGCAAAGCGATAAAGTACACGCTTGGGCAGTGGTCAAAGCTTATTCGTTATATCGACGCACTCCTACCTTGGAACTTCAAACACTGATAAGTCGCCCCGTGGGTTCATGGGGCGGATACGATACACATGCGGACTCTCAGATAAGCAAAATAGGTTTGGGTTACTAGCCCCTTAGTGTAAGATTACCGCCTATTTCTGTGGTGCTAGGGAGTCGGCCCAAAAGAGTTTAAGGACATATTGTGATATGTATAGGCAGGAATGCTCTTACTTATCTATCTTGCACAGAGCTATCAAACAAACGACAGACAGAGTGATAAAACTGTCAATAAATTTAGTGACTGTATGATCAAAAATTTTGCTTCCTCGGAATACACAAGTGTTATTGAACTAAAAAATGACTTTCAACAACTTATCGGCAGTAGATTCTTTCTCGGCCCCCTTTCTGAAGAAGAAGCTCAAAAAGAGTTTGAACGATGCAAAACCCCCTTTACTGACGCGACTACAAACATAGATGGTAATGTAGTGACCCAATGCTACAAGAATGTAAACCCTATGCTTATTTTTATCTGTGAAGAGCAATATTTCATCGTATATCCATAACACGTGGGAGCAAGGGGCATGGAGTCTAACTTTTTACGATTACTAGATGAGGCACCAGCAAAGCTGTTTGAATCCATCGCGACGGCGGAACAACTCTTTGTGGACGAGCATTATCATTTTGTACCTACAGCAATTCGCTCCTTCTGTGAAGGGGTGTTGGCGACGGCTTTAGAGATCGACCCTGGTTCGAATTCTAAGTCTTTGGCAAAACTGATTGAAGAATTTTCAAACAAGTTCAACAAACCTCATATTTCCTATGCTGCCAAACGAATTCAAAAAATGGGAAATAAGGCCAGTCACTATGAACCTAGACAGTACTCCCGCTCTGACTTGCAGGTTCTTTTTCAGGATGCAAAAAAGCTCTACGAGTTCTTAATCATCGATGTCTATCACAAGAATATTGTTTCGGAACCTTTCTCGTTGGAGAAGTTAGGGCATGCAGAGTTAAAAGAACACGCGGCGAACCAAGACAAGATCAAAGAGCTATCCGAACAGGTCGACTTAAATGGGCGGTTGATGTTGGAGCTCAAAAACTACCAGCAAGTCAATCGTGAACTACGACAAAAGATGTCCTTGTATGAGGCGGATTACTCGGTTAGACAAAAAGAACTCGAAGCTTTGGCCAAACGCGACAGCGAGTTGAAATACGCCTTGGAAACGGCACTAGTTGACGACCAAGCTTCAGTACAAGATGAAGTAGATAGCATTAGACTTCAAAAAGATAAACTAGAAAAAGACGTTCAGTTTTATGAGCGTAAACTTACTGAACTCAAGGTTGAAGAAGCTACGTTATGGCAAGATAATCAAAAGCTAGAAAAAGACTTACTCCACGAGATTGACCAGTCTCAAAAGCTAGAGCAGATCCGCTCAATTCCACCGCTAAGCGAGCACCAAGAAAAGTTGATCCATATCGATTCAGGCAGGCACTTTCTTGAAGCCCCCCCTGGAGCTGGAAAAACCACGATCTTAATTCATCGTCTTGAGAAAGCGTTACTCAAGCATAATGATGACCAAGATATTGTGTGCCTAACCTTCACCACTCGTGCTGCAGAAGAGATGCACATTCGAGCAAAAAGCGTACTTAATGACAGGCAGCCATTCATTGGTAACTTCCATAATTTTTGCTTAGATAGCATTCGTAAGAGCAAAAGATTAAGTTTCCAAGAGAAAAGATTCGGTATTCTTGATGATGAGTACCGTGAAGTTCTTTTAGAAACAGCTAAGAAGTCTGCAAGCAGCACCGTCTCGAAAGTCATGAATCCACATTTCAAAAACTTAGTGGTTCAAACCGGTGATATTGCAAAGGTGGCGAGTTCTCATAGCTTCAACCGCACGTTCTTTGGTTCTTACCTTTTGATGTTGACACTGACATTGCTGGATGATGCTGAATTGATAAGTACGTTCTCGGACCTACTTGAGAAGAATATGGCGCAACTATTGTCTGAGGCTACACTGAATTTTGATAAAGAAGAACCGTCACAGGAAGAACTAGCACAGTATATATGGTCTGTGTTTATAGCCTTCAGAGAGCTTAAAAAGCAAAGTGGCACTTATGACTTTGATGATATTCTTTGTATAGGCTTACAGGAAATCATTGCAAGAAAAGATAAAAAGAAATACATCCAGATTGATGAAGTTCAAGACCTGTCTCCAATACAGTGGGAAATCATCAATGCCATGAGCGATGAAGACAGCCATATTTTCTGTGTAGGTGATACTTATCAGTCTATTTATAGCTTCTTAGGCGCAGATACTGAAAAGCTTAAAAAGCGCACGACCCACTATGAACGCCATGAACTTATTAATAACTTCCGTTCTGACAAAAACATTGTCGATCTGCTTAGCGCATACCGAAAGTTCAATTGGCAACTCCCAGAACTAAAAGGGAATAGTGACGCTGATGATAAGCAGTCGACATTGCTATTAGGTTATCCTGATAATGTGGCAGAAATTCACAACGTCATTCTGATGATCGAGAAAATACTAGAAAAAAACTCATCAAGACAAGTCGGACTATTGTGCTCAACGAACAAAATAGCGGAATCGTATTGTAACTTTCTTAATTTGAAAAAAATCGATTTTTTTAGGGTTAGTGAAAGTGATTTGATGCAGAGAAATGAGATTCAAGACTGGATGAGCTGCCTTCGAGCTTATCAAGGAGTGGCGACAAATAAAGACTGGTGGCGCTTGTCCTATAGATTTAGCAAGAAATGGGACGGCAAACTCACCAAATCCAGGTGCATTCAGTTTATAAATGCTTTGAAGCAGCATGGTGTTACTGTTTATGACATCCTCCAAAGTGGCAACCTTAGTAAGACAAGCAACAGCAATACTTATACTTATAACTTGAAAGAATTAGTCGCGAAATTCAAAGGGCAAGGGGTTGTCATTTACGATACAGAAACAACGGGGTTAAACTTTGAGTCGGACAAAATTGTACAAATTGCAGCGGTTAAAGTAGTTAATGGCATCATTACTGATGAGTTTGATAGATACGTACACCTGGATATTGAATCAGATTTAGATTTAAAAACACAATTTGAACAAAGCCAAAAAGTTCATAAGATAGAAGCAACCCAAGTTGCTAATGGCCAGCAGTTAGACCAAGTATTGATTGATTTCTTTGAATTTGTTGGAGACTGTGCCGTCGTCGCGCATAACCTTACGTTTGATGAAACAATGCTTAAGATGAACAGTAATGCGTTGAACGACTATCGTACGATAGATGCATACCACCGTTTTAAGCAGAATGTTCAAATGGATACGTTATTGCTCACCAAGCAGCATTTCCCAAATCAGGCGAACTATAAACTAGAGAGTCTTCTTAAAGATTTCGATTTGGAAGGCGTTAATAGCCATAATGCTTTAGATGATGTGAAAGCGACCGCATCGTTACTTAAGCACCTTATGGGCGTCATTACACCTAAACTTTCACACATTGATTCACTTATCGATGGAGAGGCTCAACTAGTCGAAGATCTTCGAGAAAATTGGGTAGAGATCGAGAAATTAATGGGACCTCAAACCATCGGAAATAGTACTTCATTAGCTGAAACGCTAGATGCATGGCTCATGTTCATTCAAGATAAATCGGATTGGTACAACAACGTTCAAGACGTGTCTTCGGAAGCAAGAGATAAGCTTATTCCTTGGTTGGAAAAAAGTGGCGAATACCAAGGATTACTCAACAACTTAGTTGATGACTCGAATCCATCGATTGCCAAACTATTCACATTAAAAGAAGTTGACCTGATTGATGACAAAAAACACCGCCTTATTGTGAGTACTATCCATAGAGCAAAAGGCCTAGAGTTTGAAACAGTGATTGTTCCTAATGCGGTCGGAGATACATTCCCTCCGTGGGTGCCTGATTCTGCGTCAAATCAAGAACGTCTGAGTCGTTCGAATGAGAGTCAGCGCCTGCTGTATGTTGCTTTGAGTCGACCTAAAAACAAGCTGATTGTGACATATCATGAACATCTTGCACCGAAAGGCTTCCCTAAGGGTTTAAGTCCTTTTATTGAAGGTATAAAAAGTACTTTTGGGTTCTCCAGAACATAATGTCACAGATGGTATGAACACTCGTCTATACAGTGTTAAATCTTCTACGAGTGGAACTTCAAACACTGACAAATCGCCCCGTGGGTTCATGGGGCGGATACGCTAAGAGAGCTATAAGAATAGATAACTTTTAGTAAGGGAAAAAACCATTAACAGGATATGAACGAGTAAAAGGTCTATCTAATAATGGGGCAAAAATGAGTTATGTCACTACTCATTTTTGCCTTTTTCATTAGCATTAAAACTCAATCTATCGACCGTATTGCTCAATAATAAAGTGCTCAAAATCATCACACATTTGGTCATTCGACTTTGCATTATTCGCTAATTCAGTTGCTCCATCAACGATCGATACCTTCGCATTCAAATCCGCGACTGGTGCACGTTCTCTTGTCGACAGCTGTTTGATTTTTTGCTCCTCAATCGCCCAAGCCTCCTCTGGCGATAAGTTACACTCGTCAGCGAGATATTTGGCATTAAAACCTTCCCCAGTCAGGCTTTCGATTGTACCGTTATGGTTCACGCTATTGCCTTTATGCCAATAGTGTTTCGCCAACAAAGGCCCGATCTCTGGGTTATCTGTTAAGTAACCAAACTTGTCGGTGAAATAAGCTCGTGTTTGATACACCGCCATATGAGCCAATAGATAACCTTGGTATGAGCAAGATGCTTCATCAGACAATAAGTGAGGGATCGCCATTAGTGGACGAGGGCTGCAAGACAATCCAAGAATTGCCTTTTCACTGCTACGAGCAAGTGCCGTGATTTTTTCAGGCGTGAGGTCTTCATCAGCTAATTCGTACAGGGCTCGCTCGAAATATGGAACCACAAGAATGCTGCGTTCTTGGTAAGCTCGGAAGGGCTGTTTATTGTCGATGATGGCTTTAATTAGATCATCTGGCACAGGTTGCCCGTCCGCATTTAGAGCGTACTGTTTTAGCCAGTCAGCGTCATTTAACAAGCTGTCGCAGAACATGGATTGTGTTTCAGCATAAGCCATCGAAGTCGGCGCAAACTCTTGAGAGAAACAAGGGGCGTTCATTTTTACATTAGCAAAATGCGCCGCGTGACCACCTTCGTGAAATAGTGTGTTAATCCCATCATAGCCACTGCCTATTTGATCGGGCTTAGCGTTGCTAGTGAAATTAACTTGGGCCGCAACCCAAGCATCTTGGTCATAGAAAGAAGGGATAGGGCCATGGCAGAAGCCATTAGGGTATTTTCCTTTGCGATCAAGTAAATCGAGTTTCAATGTCGCTTGAGAGTATTCAATGTTGAGGCGACCAAAAGACTCTATCCAGCGTCTTAATGATTTTGAGAACGGAACATACGGGTCAAGATCATTCATAACGTCACCTGCAAAAGAGTAGGTAAAGTTATGGGCTTGAAGTGCATTCTCGCCTTTCTGCTCTGCCAAATTGGCTAGGCTTTGCTGATGGCTATCACGCGTGCGTGCTTCGAAGTCATCCAGAATCGTAAACAGTTGTTCTGTCGTCATCTGTTCGGTTTTTACCACCGAGTAATCAAAGAAGGTTTTAAACCCCAGTGATTGAGCAAATTGGTTACGTTTTTTGATCAGCTCAATAAAGCCGTTAGCCAGCAGCCATTGCTCTAAATCTAATAATGCTTGATGTACAGAAAGCCTAACTTGTTCATTACCATTACTTCTAACGGCTGAACCTAAAACGGGCAGCGATCCTTCTGTTTCATCACCTGTTTCATTTACGTAAGTCATTACATGATTCTGTTTTTTCTCAAACAGTTCAGCCTCAAACTTTATGAGATCGGATTTAAGCTTCTGTGACTGCTCAGACTCAATAGCGTGAGATCTAAAGGTCGCCAACCAACCATTCAAGCCTGTCAGCGTACTCTCTTTTTCGAGAGGATCTTGAATTTCATCAATAGCAGCGAGTTGCGTTTCGATAGCAGTAATCTGTTCGGCAGAGCTTAGAAATTCCGTCCACTGAGTCTGCGCGAGTGTCGAGCCATCGTGGTCGTCACTGATCCCCATATATGTATCCCAAAAGAAGTCTTCTTTCGCTTTATGAGTCGCAAGATACTTTTGATTCAATTGGTTGAGATAGTTCGTTGCAGTCATGACATTCCTTGAAATTTAACCAGTAATTTCAACATTATGACACATTCATTGAATGTATTTTGTGACGATAGATATAACTGAATGCAGTCACAGCCTATCGGTTTTCTTTACAGCGTATTAGTGATAATTAACTGTTAATGGTTTGTTGTTTGCTAGTATTAACTAAAGAGAGTGTGCTGATTTCTCCGGCTTTTTATTGAGTAAATTGATGTTCTCAAGGTCAGCGTTTTTGTAAGGAAGAGGTTTAGGATGGATCCTATTTTATATATCGAAGTTGGTGGTGTTGTGTGGCAAGTATTCCCTGATGGGACTTGGCTTCAATTACCTGCTACGCAGCCAAAAGTTGAAGGCGTGCAAGTCGTCAGCATTGAACCTCAGAATTTACAAGAGGCTCAGCCCCTAACCGAACCACAAATCGCCGCAGTTGAACAACAGTTGGAAAAGGTGGTCACCGAACTCGTCAACAACATTGAAAGCGCACCTCAACAGCCTAACTCAGTAAATGATCAACCTAGTTCCAGCGCCTCTTTTATTGCTTATGTTCGTTCCACCTTAGATGAAACGCTCGCTGAGGCGGGTTTTGATACGCGTCCTGCAGAATATGCCGACGAAGATACAACCTCGAATGAGGGTAACCTTGATATTCTGTTACCTAGTGCACTATTAACCGTTGATATTTTGGATGGTGGAGACGGTTACGAAAATCAGTTTGAAGTACCAAGTGTCACGATTACGGGCACGGCAGTGGATGTTCGAGACGGGCGTACCGTTGTTCTGACCATCACTGATGTTAACGGAAACACAGTAACCACCACAGCCATCACAAGCGATGAAACGTATGTCGTCAATGGCGTCGACCTCTCTTCATTGGAGGAGGGGGATCTTCAAGTCGATGCTGTCATTGCTGATGATTTTGGCAATAGCATTGCAGCTAACGATTCCACAATCAAAGACACATTAGCCAACATTGAGGTTGACTTCGATGGCTTTGGTGATGAGTTTTACAATCAATTTGAAATATCGAATGGGGTGCTAGTTGGTACGATTGCCAATGTAGAAGATGGGCAAACCATCAACATTTCAATTACCGATAGCCAAGGAACGATACAAGAATACACAACGGAAGTATCCGGCGGAACTTGGACTCTGACTCTTCAAGACTACTCAAGCTTTGCAGAAGGTGAGCTAACCGTTGTTGCCAATACTATCGATATTGCTGGAAACCCTACAACAGCGACCGACACGATCGTGAAAGATACGCTAGCGGACATCACCGCTGCGGTTGATGATGGTGGCGACGGTGTCCTCAATAGCTTCGAAATTCAGTCGGCTAAATTCTTTGGTACGGTACAGAACGTAGAAGATGGCCAAACGGTCAATATTCGTATTTCTGACAGCACAACGAATGTCATTGTTCTGACGGCAACTGTGATTGATGGTGCTTGGTCAGTTGAAGGCGTGGATCTAACCAGCTTTTCCGATGGTGGCATTCAAATTGAGGCTGACACTGTTGACGTTGCCGGTAACCCTGCTTCTGCAATAAATAGCGCAGGGCAAATTGTTATTGATACTGTTTCGCCTGTTATAGACATTGATACGCTAGACGGTTTTAGTATTTTGGCATTTCGTGGCGGCCAACTTACAACCATGCAAGGCACAACCAATGTTGCCGAAGGTCTTCCTGTTTATATTGAAGTTAATGATGGCTCTCAGACTCTTGTGTTTGAGGGTGTTGTTGATGCATCAGGTAATTGGGTTGTTGAAAATATAGATGTCTCGTCCCTAAACTTGGCGTCAGAATGGACGGTTGATGCCAAAGTTTTCAATACGGTAGGCAATCAAGCTATCGATGATATGCCAAGCATTATACTGCCCGAGTCGGTTGTGTTCTCAGAAACTGTTGTCGGGATTTTTGGAAATCAAACTCAGACCTCTGATATTCGCATCGATTATGCGGATTTCTCTTTTAGCGATGATCAAAGCATCGCAGAGTCACTAACTTCTCAAACCCTATCGATAACCGTTGCTGTATCGGCTGATAAACAAAGCCTCATTGGCACACGAAGCGATGGGCAAAAAGTATTCGATGCGTCAATTTCCGGCAGCAACGTAAATATCAATTTTTATAAGGCGATTGATCAGGAAGCTGGGTTAGATTCAATTCTGACGGCTTTGCTCATCGAAGGTTTGCAAACCGATGCTGATGGTACAACGGAGTTAGTGATAGGACGTTTACCTATTGTCATCAAAGATTCTGAACCTCTGGTTTTTGATGAGTCTTATCAAATGATCGAGGGTGAGATTGCGTCAGGGAACGTGTTGAATAACGACATCGATTTGGATACTCAACTTACGATAAAAAGTGTTGAAGTTGATGGTACGACCAAGACGATTGTTGGTGGCTCTCCGGTTTCATTTGCTACTAGCGAAGGCACCTTGACCGTATTTGCGAATGGCCACTGGACGTTCGTCGCCAACAGGAATTTGGACCACACAGTTGATCAGAACATCACCTTCAACTATGTTGCTGGCGACATCAGTAATGATTTCGGAAACGGCACTGCGGTCATTGATATTTTTGATGGTGATGCAGGGCTAGTTGTTGATGGGACAACGACCAGCTCTGAAGGTGATGTGTCTGATGGAATTCAAACTGTAGTCGGCCAGTTTACCGTTTCCGCTGGATCAGATAATCCAGATCCCGCTTCTATTGTATTTAATGCTAATACTCTGGTGCAGTTAGACGCCTTGGGCTTGACGACCGGAGATGAGAACTTTCCTCTAACCTACACGTTAGCGAATGATGGTAAAACGATTACCGCACAAGCAAATGGTGAAACGATATTCACGCTAACGTTGAGTGCAGTCGCTAGTGGTATCGATGTTCTAGCAGATGTCACATTAGTGTTAGAACAGCCTATCAACCACCTGTTCAGCAACGACTCCATCACCCTGCCACTTATTATTGATGGAACGGATTTAGATGGCACTTCTTTAAAACAAGGGCAATTCGACTGGATCATCCAGGATGGAGCCGACCCAATATTAACTTCAACTAGCAATGCTGCTGTGGACGAATCAGATCTTATTCACGGCAGTGTTTCAGATACTGGCACTTTCAATCTCAACGTCGGAAGTGACTTTGTTGAGTCTGTATTTTTTGATGTTGGAGATCAGCCGCAGTTGTTTAGTGGGGGTGTACAGATCATCTATGTGGTCTCTGCAGACGGAAATGAACTTACTGGTTATGTTGGCTCTGAAAGTGCTGAAAATAAAGCGTTCACCTTGAGCTTTACCTCTCTGTCAGGTGAGACCGATACTGATGTCACTTACACCTTTGAACTATTCAAGGGCCTCGACCAAACGAATGGAACCGACCAAATTCCTTTTGTCATCACAGCAAAAGATGATGACAACGATGAAACTCAATTAACCTTGAACGTCTCGATTACGGATGGTGGGGAGCCTACGATTGGCTCTGGCATGGTCGAGTTGAGTGAAAACCCTGTTGCTGATACAACCCCGTCTGGTGTTGGAACAACAGCGAGTGCAAGCTTAGCCGTGAGTGCGGGCAACGATCCACTCGTGTTCTTGGGGTTAGATGTGACAACTGGCCAAGCCGTTCTTGATAGTGACGGTGAGGCGGTGACACGTAATGGTGAAGCATTGTCTTGGCGAGATAATGGGGATGGAACGTTTGATGCGGTATTGTCGAATGGCGATGCTGTTTTCCAAGTGAGACTTCCTGAAGATTTTAGCTTAGAAGCCAATGGTTCCACGAATGTCACGGTTGAGATTGATTTGTACCAGTCAATAGACCACGGAACCGGTGTGAAGGACACAGAGCTGTCGATTCCAGCCTCAATCGTCACAATCGATTCAGACGGTTCACGAGATACACAAGAATCTGATATTAAGATTTACGATGGTGCAAACCCTAAAATTACTGTTATCGGAAGCATTTCTGTTGATGAAGACGGTCTGCTTGGAGACAGCGAACAGGTTGGTGTTGAAGATTCTAGCCCTTCGTTAGGAATAATCGAAGGTTCCGATGATGTTGTCTCTGTGACGGTCGACACCGCTGCGTTTGATGCACTTTCATATTCGAGTGCAGGGAAAGACATTTCACTGCAAGCTGTCGATTCTGATGGTTGGTATTACGGTCAAGATTCTGATGGAAACAATATATTTAGGATTCGTTTTAATACTGAAGGGACAACAGAGTTCGACCTTTATGCACCTCTCGATCACGCCAATGCTGATGGAGAGAATAATCTAGCCCTCAATTTTGAATTGGTGGTCAACGATGCGGACGGCGATAGCTCTGATCCGGCAATTTATTCTGTCAACGTAACAGATGCTGTCCCAGTTGCGCGTTCAGGGGCAATTGAAATGGTTGAGGGTGATGACCTTAATGGACAATTTCTAACAGAAAAATTCGCAGGTGCCGATGGCGCAACCATTGTAAGTTTTGACTATCGCGGTACTACCTATACCTTTGATAACGCAGGCACTCCTATCACGATTAATCTAATTAATGATTATGATGGTGGGTCTACTTACGGTCAGTTTACGCTTTCTTCAGATGGTAGCTACCAGCTGACTACAAATCCCAATGTATCAACAAACCCTGCAGATCCTAAGATCGTCGATGACATCGATTATCTGGTGCGAGATGCGGACGGTGATAAAGTTACCAGTACTGCTGAGCTTATTCTGGATGATAACGAAGGTTTTATTCGTTATGAAGATTCTGAAACCACAGAAGACAATGACGCGATTATCGTTGTAAGTGTGGCAACCGGCGATGTCGACCAAAGCGAAACCGTTACTGCTATCGAGTTCTCAGAAGCATCGCTAAACGGTGGTAGCTTGTACCTTGATGGGGTGTTGCTTCAAGTTGTAGACGGCAAGGTCACCTTGTCTGGAAGTCAATTGGCAGCGATTGATAGTCAGTTCACTGGGCCTAATGGACAGTTGACTTATCGTCCCGCGCTTCATGAATCCAATACCACCTCAACGGTTATCCTAGCGATCAACGCAATCATTAGCACTGATACGGATCCTAAAGAACTGACGGCTGATGTTGCAGTGTCTGTTTTACCGGTGGCTGATGCACCGGATTGGTCGGCTTCCGTATTCTCCTATCATTCAGTAGAAGATGACTCAGACCCAGTCAGTTTGGACATAACAGCTCAGCTGGTGGATCAAGATACGTCAGAAACATTGAGCTACCAGATTAGTGGGATTCCTGACGGCTTGAATTTGACGTTAAATGGCAACGCAGTCAAAGAAGGGAAATCTTACACACAGGCTCAGATTGATAAAATGGAAATCAGGGCTGACGACAACCTAGCGGGTCGCTTTGAGTTTGAGATTACTGCGGTTGCAACAGAGTCTGGCAATTCATTCGCTGACCCAGATGATAAAACGGCAAGTATTGTACATACCGTTACTGTCGATATTTCACCTGATGCTGATACTCCTCATGTGTCTGTTAAAGACTACAAGGGACTAGAGGATGAAGCTATTTACCTCAAAGACGTTATTGAAGGCGCTTTGGCGGACACCGATGGTTCTGAATCGTTAAGTTATATTATCCAAGTTCAAGATGGCTGGTCTGTTGAAGGTGATGGTACCGCAAAGATAGGCAATAATTCCTATTCAGTCACTGCCGAAGCTATCGCCAATGGTGTTGCTTATATTCAGCCTAAAGAAGACATCAGTTCCTTTACTGAAGATCTGTCAATAGACGTAACAGCAATAGCGACTGAGTCGACGATCGATTCACTTATTCCTATCAATGGGCAAGCGTCAAGTGATACAAAAACCATCAATATCTTTTTGAAAGGTGTTGTGGATGAACCTATCGCGGTAGACGGTGGTAATGGTCATTGGCAATACGACAGTGACAGTAAAGTCATCAGCAACCAATCGGTCTTGAATGAAGATGGGTTAATACAGCTCGACTTCCTCATACAAACGACGGATGACGATGTTTCAGAAGAGATCAACATACTGCTTACTAACATTCCTGAAGGCACTTTGCTGGTGGATGCGTTGGGTGAACCAGTATCGCTGACGATTGCGTATGTTGATGATGTGACAGGGCCCGTATTCCAAGTCTCTAACGCTCAACTGGATGATCTGTATCTCAAGCCAGTTCTTGATTTTAGTGGTGAATTAGAACTCACCGTTATTGCTATCTCAACTGAGCCCGATGGTGATTCGGGCGAGTTTCCTATGACACTTAAAGTAGAGCTAGCGCCGGTCGTTGATCAAGAAGACGGTCAAGTGGTCAGTACTCAAGGCATCGAAGACAGTCAAATCGGGCTGAACCTTGAACCTTCAGTGAATCAGGATATTGATGGCAGCGAATCCTTGACGGGATATGTCATTGATAGCCTACCTGCAGATCTCACTCTTTATTTTGATGGGAGTGTTATTCAGGTCCCAGCTTCAGGCTTAGATTTGGATACTCTACTGGACTCAACAACGCCAACGCTTTCGGATCTTCTAAGCAGCGGCAGGCTTTCTGTTACAGCGACAGAAGATTTAAGCGGAACATTCTCAATTCCTATCACCTATGAAGTCACGGATACCTCTCCAACTGGTGCAACGGATATTAAAGATATTACCGGATCCATTAGCGTGACTGTCGATGCTCGTGTCGAGCTAGATACTCGATTAGAAGGCTCTACAGAGCTGTTACAGAGTACAGATGGCTCGCCTGTTGATATCTCTAACGCCGTGACGTTCGTCGACGCGGATATCGATGGGTCAGAGTACCTAGATTATATTTTGATCGAGATTCCCGACGGCTATTCGTTGATTGTTGAGCACCCTAATGGTGCTGCGCAAGATAGCTCTGGGAATTGGATCATATCGGCGGATGGGCTAACGAGTGACTCTTTCCAAGAGCTCGCAGCGTACATTTTAGATAATGCGACGATTTCCAGCCCAAGTGATACTCCGGTACTGGATATTGTGGTTCGTGCTCGTGTGATTGATGGTGAAGATGCGAGATATATTGATGCGACTTTCCCGCTGCAAATTACTGGTCATGACGGCGGTGGCGGTTCTTGTGACCCTGTTGGCCCACCAAGCCCGATTCAACCCGATGGCGAAATTAAAACACCTGAAGGGGAAGATATTGATCTCACTGGCTTGCTAAACACCGATGTTGGCAGTGATCCAGACAATGAAATCTCTTTCTATATTCCTGCCGATTCACTTCCTGAAGGCGTTGAGATCTCCGGTGATGGTGTGATTGCTGAATACGATGCTTCTGGTGAGATCGTCGGTTATTCAATCACTGCAGATGGACTTTCGAAACTAACGTTAACGGGCTTGGATGAAGATTTTGCAGGGTGTATTGATTTCACCATAGAGACAATTGAGACCTCACCATGTAGCGGTGATACGGTGACGACGGCTCAAACCATTAGTATCCAAGTTCTGCCTGTGGTCGATGACATTACGGTTGAAGCCGACTCCACAACCATTCAAGAAGACATCGCGACAGACCTTAACCTTGAACTGGTTCTTGGTGATAGCGTTGAAGATGGACAATTAATCACTGGTGAAGGCAATAGCGCTACCGGTAAAGAAACCGTTAACTCTCTAACGGTGAGCATTTCGAATGGAGCGACCTTGTCTGAAACTCCAACTGACACCGGGTTGTTAGTTGATAATGGCAATGGTACTTGGACGGTAACGGATCCTAGCCGCTTGAGTGATGTGTTGGTAACACCACCTGAACATTACAGCGGCGATATCACCTTCACGGTAACTGCAAATATTACCGATGAAGCGGATTGTGTCGTTGAAACGGATACGCAAGATAAAACGACCGTAGTCACGATCACCGTTGAGCCAGTCGCTGATGCGGCGAACTTGGTGACAGAGGATATAGTCGGCGACGAGGATAACTACATTTCATTGTCATCACTTAGCGCAGAGCTGATTGACCAAGATGGTTCTGAAAACATGTCGCTTTCGTTGAAGGGAGTTCCTGAAGGCGCAGTTGTCGCGATTAAAATCGGAGACAACTATGAGTTGGTTCCAAACAATGGTGCTGATGGCGGTACCTTCGATGGAAACCCTACCTATGAGTGGCAGTTAGATCCAAGTCAGTTATCTAATCTAGTCATTCTGCCACCAAGAGACTTTAGTGGTGACATTAATCTGTCTCTAGAGGCGATTACTCAAGAAATTGGTACGACGGATATCCGTTATACACAATCTGAATTTACTGTAGGTGTTAACCCTATAGGTGACAAAGTTGAGTTCTTCGATTTACCTGAACAGCTCACTGGAAGTGAAGATGATGGCATCGTGATTCCTCTTGATGCCAATAGCTTTGAAACTAACAGTGATGAGTTTTTAGCAATTACGGTAACAGTGAATGGAACTTCGGACCCATCAGGGTTAGTTGGGTTAGACCGAATTCGAATTGGATCAGAAACCAGTTCTTTCACCAGTGTTGGTGGCATCATACAGGCGACGATCCTCGTTAAAGCAAGTTCTGTTGATGAGCTCGAATTCTTTGCAGGCGATGCGTTTGGTAACCTCGATATTACGATTACCGGCCGAACGGTTGATCAAAATACGGTACTCGGTGAGTTAGTGGTCGACACGGGTGACCCGAGCTCGCAAGACATGACGCTTATTATCACACCAGAGCCTGATGCACCGTTATTGAGCGTTGAATATTCTTCGATCGTGGCAGAAGCAAGTGGCACGATTCCTCTTGGCTTAGACCTTTCTCTTGTAAACCCTGCTGATTCAGAAGTGGGCTTCATTACAATTCATGATATTCCCGCAGGTTTGACGTTCTCACACGGCTCTATGGTCTATGGTCAATATGTGGTGGACTTGGCAGATGTGCCTAACCTAGCGATTACCGGGGGCTACAACAGTGGTGATCAATTTGACCTAACGATAGAGCCGTCTGCAGAGATAGGCAATAACCAAGCGGTCGGGTTACCCCAAACCGTATCGATTGAGTTTGTCGCTGAAGGGGATTCTACGATTACCGCGACAGATGATAACGATCTGTTGATTGGCGGTACAGGCTCTGACAATTTTGTGTTCGCATCTTCAGGCTTAGGGAGTGCAGAAGCACCAAGCTACGATGTGATTCAAGATTTTGATGCGTCTCCAGACACTGATGCAATTGACCTCTCGGGTATTTTGGGAAGCCTAGGGCTTAATACAGGGCTAGGGGCAACACAATATCTAGATTTAGAAGAATCTGGTGAAGGTGTGACCATTTCTATTAAACCTAATGGCGACGAAGACGTTCAACAAAACATCTTAATAGCCGATGTCACGTACGACGATCTGTATCAAGGTGACAGTAGCAGTGCATTAGAAGCACAAATTTTACAAAAAATGATAGAAGACAATAATTTAACGCTGTAAGTTGGATGTACAGTCTATAAAAGGAAGTTTAGATTGGTAGAACAAAAAGACAGCTGGCTAGGTTGTGTTGAATGGTTATGTGAGCATTTTAATGTTCGCAGCCATCCTTCCAAAATAGTGTCTGGCCTACCTTTAAATGAAGGAAGGCTCAATGAATCCCTTTTCCCAAGAGCCATTGAGAAATCGGGGTTAACGCTGAGCCACGTTAAAAAAGAATTATTGAATCAATGTCAGTTCCCTGTTGTTGCTGTTGAGTCCGCGACAGGGTCTCCTCTTGTCGTAACCCAAAGCTCCGTTGGCGACTTTCAAGTATTGAATTGTGAATCCAACTTAAGCCAACAAATTCTCCTTAAAGACTTAGTCATTAAAGTGGATGCATTTGTTTGGCAAGTGGGTGCTCAAGCGCTTGATGACGCCCGTGTTCAGGCACATGAGCGCAATGACAGTAAATCCAACACCCGTTGGTTGTGGCGGGTGGTCAAAGAAGTGAAGCCTTGGTATCGCGATCTGTTTATCGCTTCGTTCTTGATCAACGTGCTTGCGCTAGTGGTTCCGTTATTTACCATGAATGTGTACGACCGTGTTGTGCCAAACCAAGCGTTTAACACGCTTTGGGTATTAGCAGCAGGCGTTGGTATCGTTGTTATTTTTGATTGGGTATTGAGAAGCTCACGAAGCTCTGTGACTGATATGGCTGGGCGCTATATTGATAACAAGTTGTCTTCTCAGCTGTTCTCGAAAGTCCTTGGTATGAAGCTCGAAAATCGACCTCAATCGGTAGGCGCATTTGCCAGACAGCTTCAAGACTTCGATAGCGTGAAAGATTTCTTCACTTCTATCTCGTTAGTCACTTTAGTCGATCTGCCATTCACTTTGTTATTCCTACTGCTTATCGGCTGGCTCGGTGGCGCAATGATGTTCATACCTGTCGCGATCATGCTTGTTTTGATTGTGCTGAGCATCGCGATGAAAGGCAAGGTCGAGAAAACATTCGATGAAACCGCACGTCTCTCGACACAAAGACAAGCCCAGCTGTTTGATTGCTTAACAACCCTTCCGGATATCAAGCAAAACAATGCTGAGGGTATTACCCAGAAGCGTTGGGAACAGACGATTTCGTCGCTCTCTCAATGGCAGACTCAATCTCGTCATTACTCCAATATCGTGACGCACTCTATTCAGTCCAGTCAGCAGATCGTTACCATCACTCTGATCATCTTCGGCGTGTATCAGATCTCTGAAGGCTTGCTGAGTATGGGTGGTTTGATAGCCGTTGTGATGTTGAGTGGGCGCGCTGCAAGTTCGGTGAACCAGCTTTCTCTTCTATTGCTGAGGTTCCAGCAAACACGTTCGGCCGTTGAAGGGCTGAATCAGATTATGGAGCTACCTCAGGAAGAGTCCAAACACCAAGTTATCGACAAAGGAGACTTTGATGGTGGGGTTAGGTTAGATGAAGTGACGTTTACTTATCCAGAGACTCAAAGCCCTGCATTAAAGGAGATTTCCCTAGAGATCAAACCGGGTGAGCGAGTTGGTCTTGTCGGTGCGGCAGGCGCGGGTAAAACAACTCTACTATCGATTGTTGCGCGCCAGTATTTGCCAACAACAGGACAAGCTTTCTATCAAGAAATCGATGGGCAATTATGGCCAACCAGCGTTCTGCGTAGTGGCATGGGTTGGGTAGGGCAAACCACTAATCTTATTTTTGGCAGTGTTTACGACAACGTTACGCTTGGTGCGACCAACGTTGATGAAGAAAAGCTAAGACAAGCTCTTCAACAGTCGGGTTTGAATGGTTACATGGGGCGCCTAAGCAATGGCCTTGAAACACCTGTCGGTGAGGGTGGTCGGTTACTTTCTGGTGGTCAGCGCCAAGCCGTTGCCATTGCGAGAGCTCTGTATCGTTGTCCAAAGTTATTGATCATGGATGAGCCCACCAGCGCGCTAGATAATCAGGCCGAGATTCAGTTCTTTAATGCACTTCAAAGTATGCCGAGAGAAACCTCAATGCTAATCAGCTCCCATAAGTCTTCATTCTTGATGATGTGTGATCGAGTGATTGTATTGGATAAAGGTCAAATCGTGGCAGAAGGTGAACCTAAAGAAATTCTCTCTTTACAGAAGAAAAGTGTACCTAAAGGTACGAGCCGGTTTAAGACGGTATCTGTGGTGAAGGGAGGTCGTCATGAGTAATGATATTCAATGGACCAACAACCACTTAGCATTCCGCTCTCGAAAGCTGATTTGGTTGAGTGCTCTACTCATTGTATCAATTATCGGTTGGGCTACGTGGGCAACATTAGAAGAAGTCGTGATCGGTGAAGGTAAAGTCGTTCCAAGTCTTTCGGTGCAAACCATTCAGAGCTTAGAAGGTGGACTGGTTCAAGAGATCATGGTGCGACAAGGCCAATCTGTAGTGAAGGGGCAACCTCTAGCTAAGTTAGAAGACACACGTTTTAAGGCGGCGTTTTTAGAGTCGGCTCAACAAGCGGATACCTTGCTTGCTCAGCAATTAAGATTAAAGGCTGAGCTGTCGACGGTCGTTTTAAATAACGATGCGAAAGAGTGGTATGAGCGAGTGGTCTTGGTGCCTCAAGATATTGCGGTTGATGTATCAAGCCACCCTGCGTTAATGAATGCCAAGGCGAACTACCGAGAACGTTTAGGACAGTTGAAGTCTGAACTGGAAGAGGCGGCACTTCGTATCGAGCAACAAGACCAAGCTCGTGTCGATACGTTTAACAATATCCAGACTCTTGAAAGCAGCCTCGAGATTGTGATTCGTGAGCGCAACATGCTGAAAGACGTGGTAGCGAGCGGTGCTGTTGCGGAAGTTGAGCTACTTAAACTCAACCGTGATGTAGTCAAACTCAAAGGTGATATTGCTAGCTCAAAAGTAGCAGCGCAGAAGCAGATAGCTGCCTACTCAGAGTCGATAGCGGATCATCGAAGTATCGCTTTAGATTTTCGTACCAAAGTGCAAGGCCAGTTGAATGAAGTGGCGAGCAAGATAGCGCAGCTGAACGAAAGCCAGCAGGCGATTGCCGACCAACTCAAGCGTACTGAAATTGTCGCGCCCGTTGATGGCACAGTCAAAGAGATCTTTGTGCGTACCATTGGTGGTGTAGTTCGTCCCGGCGAGCCGATCATTGAGATCATTCCATCAAACAGTGACCTGATTGTTGAAGCGAGAATCTCTCCGCAAGATATTGCGTTTGTTCATAACGGGTTAGGTGCAACAGTGAAATTCACGGCCTACGATTTCGTCATTTATGGCGGACTTAAAGGCGAGGTGATTTACGTGAGTGCCGACGCCTTACAAACGGAAGACGGAAACGCCTATTATCGTGCCCATATTCAGTTAAACGAAGACCAGCAACAAAACTCTGCCTTTAGCATTATCCCAGGGATGCAAGTCGCGGTCGATATATTAACCGGAGAGAAAACAGTATTGAGTTATTGGTTAAAACCTATTTTACGAGCTAAGGAAAACTCACTTCGTGAACGATGAAGTGGGTTAAAGCATAAATATAAAAGGAAGTGTAATGCATTCAAAATTCTTACTCTCTTCTTGCTTGCTAATGAGTGGGCTGTCTCAAGCAGCTTCATTAGAAGAGTCCGTGGCCTTTGCCATCGACTATAGCCCAGAGATATTGGCGCAATACTCCCGATACCAATCGGTGGTCAGAGACGGAGACGCTGCGAGTGGTTTGTATATGCCGCAAGTGAACTTGTACGCGGCAGCAGGCTATGAAGAGACACGCTACAACAGTGGCAGCAAACTCGATAGCGATGATCGAGGCCTAACGAGAACGGAAATTGGCGTTAAAGTATCCCAGTTACTATTCGATGGTTTTAAAACGACCTCGAATGTCGATCGACTGACGTTCGAAGCGGAAGCTGAGCGTCTAACTCTGATTTCGCGAGCTGAAAACCTATCGTTAGATGTGGTGAGAAATTACCTCGATATCCTCAAGGCAGAGACGCTACTTGAACTGTCTAAGCGTAATGTAAAAGAGCACCAAGAGATCTATCAAGATATCCAAGATAAAAAGAGCAAAGGCTTGAGTAGCAACTCGGATCTGGCTCAGATCTCCGCCCGTGTTGCGACGGCGCAATCTTCACTAATCGCCGCTCAGAACAACCTGTTTGATTTGCAAACTCAGTATCTACGCTTGGTTGGCAAACCTGCGGTGAACTTGGTTTACCCCCGGTTTGATTACGCTCTATTACCAAGCTCAGCACAGGTCGCACTTGAACAAGCTGTCGAGAATCACCCTGAAATCAAAGCCTCTTTGCTTGATATCGACGCGGCTCGTAAAGAGATGCGCCGCGAGAAAGGGGATTACTACCCAGAACTAAAACTTGAGCTTCATGCCAATAAGAATGACAACGTATCTAACCCGCCAGGCGGTGTCGATGAAGATGCACGTATCATGTTGACGATGGATTATGACCTGTTTAATGGCTTCTCTACCGACTCCAGGGTTGAATCGTCAGCTTGGCGAGTGGAAGAGGCAAGGGCGATCCGATTACGAACAGAGCGTGAGGTTCGAGAAGGTACACAACTGGCTTGGAACGCTTACAAAATGCTTGAGCAGCAAAAATCCTTACTTCAACAGAATGTTGATGCAGCGAAAATTGCAGAGCTTGGCTATATCCAGCAATTCAATGTTGGCAGACGAAGCCTTCTTGATGTACTGGATGCAAAAGTAGAAGTGTTTTTGGCTCGAAGAAACTTCATCAGCACTGAATATGATCAAACGTTAGCGGCTTATCGAGTGTTAAATGCGATGGGTATGTTGACGTATGCGTTGAGGATTGAACATCCAGAAGAGTGGCAAGGGGAGAATAAGTAATGAGATATTTTAAACTAGCGCTACTTAGCTCTATCTTGCTAATGGGATGTGCAGAAACGCCTGATACGACAATGACACGCCACCAAATTGATGACTTAGCGGATAGTGACCGAGATGGTGTGATTAACCAGCGAGATCTATGTGCCGATACGCCAGAAGGTGTAACGGTAGACATTAAAGGGTGTGCCAATTGGAAAATTGTCGAAGACGTTGAAGTATTAAGTGTGGCATTTGATTTTGATAAGTATGACCTTAAACCTGATCATACCGCTGTATTAAATGAGTTGGTGCGTTTACTAGGAGAGCAGCCTGATGCTTCGGTTACCTTGGTCGGAGATACCAGTGCTGAAGGTACAAACGTGTATAACAAAGCATTGGCCAAGAAAAGAACTGGCGTGATTCGAGACGCATTGATTGATAGAGGCATCAATGGTGAGCGTATCTTCGAACAAGAGTTTACTCAGATAACCAGCTTAACTCAGCACCTTCACAAGCGTAAGCGCAGAACGATTGCGGTGATTAAGACAGAAAGCATGGAAGTGAATCCATCTTGGAACATCTTCACTTCAGAAATGCAGCTCGATAGTAATAGCGATGTTGAGTCTAAAACGTCGATTGATCCAGTAGGAGGCCAGTAATGAAACGTCTATCGAATAAATCGGGCTTACTGCTTGCTGCTGTACCTATGTTGTTTTCTGCATCGACGTTCGCGAATGATGCCAGTGACATTGGTTTGGTCGCGATTGAGCCGAATATGCAGGGGCTTGTAGAAGATCTGCTTAAGAGCCAAGAGATCGACTTAGAAATCTTGTTGAGTGACAGCGTCCCAGAACAGATGATCATGCAGCGCTCGCGTGTTGGTATCACTTCCAAAAAGTGGACTGACAAAGAGATGGCTAGGTTTGATATGCGTTACGGTTATAGGCCAACAGAGCTGATGTTTACCGCTGACGTGATTGCGATTCTAGCCAATGAAAATAACCCTGCGACATCAATCACCGTCGCTGAATTAATTGATGTGTTTGGTTGTTCTAACGATCCTAAACATCCAAAATGGTCAGCAAGTAGTGATATTCGTAACGGTGAAAGCCTAGATACTCATATGTTGCCCTTTGCCATTGATCACAACCTGAAAGGCCATACTACCTTTTCAAGTTGGGTCGAATGTGGAACAGAAGGAGAATATGCCCATACTCAGTTCTTAGCGGATTTACCTGATCTGATTAATAAGATTGAAGACGAAGATGCCGCCATTGGTTACACCGTTTACTCAGATCAGATCTCTGATGTGAAATGGTTGAGCGTGGTTGATAACCTAGGTGTGAACTACGACCTAAACAAAGAAACGATCCTCTCTGGTCGTTACCCGTTAGCAACGGTTTATTACATGTACTTGAATATTCCAGCGCATCGCAAAGGCTTTACGGAACAAGAGGAGTTCTTTGTTGGGCTTACCTTGTCACAAGATCATCAAGGCGTGTTGAACCAATACGGTTTCATCAGTTTACCGCCAGAAGCTATTCAACGTAACAAAGTGAGATTGTCGCTTGAAGAGCCTGCTATTGAAGGTGGCTATAAGTAATGGGTATGACATGTTGTAACTGTTGTGGGAGAGTGATATTCTCTCTTTCGTAATGGTTCTCAACGTGACGGATTACGTTATTCGGTGATGAAATTATCTAGCGGGCATGTATGCCCGTTTTTTTTCGCCTAAAATTTGCGACTCGAGCAGTTGTTTGTCGTTTGGTCACGTATAATGGACACTTCATATAGCGCTAAATAAGCCCAGTCGATGAAAATCTTTCAAGTTCTAATCTTGCCTCTAATGCTGTCCCTCAATGCTATTTCATTTTCAGCGCAAGCAACCGAAAGCTGGTGGCTAAGAACAGTATTTAACAGCAGCCCAAGTCTGCCGAATTCTCAAAACTATATTAATGATATCGAGTTGATGGATTGTGGTGAGATCGAAGGTACTTTGTTGTGCAGTGACTTAACCCAATATTACGACCTGGATGTGTATGTTGAACTGGAGTTGGGGGACTCAAGTGTCGAAACGGTTCGCTTAAACCTGCCATATTCGGACCTAAGTTACACAAAGCTTCAGGCATACCTTCGCCAAGATGGCTTTGCTCTCAGTTCAATTCGTATTGGTGAAGATGAATTCGATGTTACAGCTCAACTCGAACAAGCTCGAAATGAAGGTGTTGGTTTCGATAAGGTGGATAAACAGCTGGTCGAATTCATCAACGCGCCTCACGGTTCAGCAGAGCAACTGAGTGTGTGGAATGTGCCTAGCTTATCTTCTTCTAGCTCTACTTCTCCTTGGATTCAGTTACAGAGTGATGGTGACAACTTAACGGTTGAACTTAATCGTTTTTAATTGCTCAAATTTATAGATAGTTTCGTTATTTATTAGGCTAAACAAGCCTTTCAGGAGAACGGCTCGCGGGCAGACAGCAAGTTATAATTCATTTAAGTGTTCGTTTTTCTGCGGCTCTCACATTTTTAATAAGCGTTTAGCTTTGCCATTTGTTATACGTTGAGCCTTCGGTAAAACGAGCTTAGGATACGTTCAGTATTGATAAAGGAGACAACCCATGGTTGCAAGAGTAACGATAGCGCCACAAGGCCCAGAACTTTCTGAGCTGGTGCAAGGATACTGGCGTACAGCAGAGTGGGGCATGACCCCGCAACAACGCCTGACTTTCCTGAAGCAACATATTGATCTTGGCATCACAACTGTTGATCACGCGGATATTTACGGTAACTACCAATGTGAAAAGTTGTTTGGTGAGGCGTTAGCGCTTGAACCAAGCCTTCGTGATGATATTCAAATCGTCACCAAGTGCGATATCAACCTATGTGGTGACCACACTCCAGATCGTAAGATCAATCACTATGACACCAGCGCGCAGCATATTTACCAATCAGTAAATAACTCATTAGAGCACTTAGGTGTTAACGATATCGATGTATTGTTGATTCACCGCCCTGACGTGTTAATGGATGCCGATGAAGTAGCAGAAGCGTTCGCAGAGCTACACAAAGTAGGTAAAGTTAAGCACTTCGGTGTTTCTAACTTTTCACCGCGTCAGTTCGAACTGCTTCAATCTCGACTCGGTAAGCCGTTAGTGACCAACCAAGTTGAAATCAACCCATTGAACTTCGAAGTGGCTCATGATGGCACGCTAGATCAACTGCAGATGAACCGCATTCGCCCGATGGCGTGGTCTTGTCTCGGTGGTGGTAGCATCTTCAGTGGTGATTCAGCGCAAGCGGTTCGCGTTCGTGATGAGCTAGAGGCGATTCGTCAAGAAGTCGGTGCAGACAGCATTGATCAAGTGATTTACGCTTGGGTTCGTCGTTTACCATCTAGTCCAATTGCAATTATTGGTTCTGGTAAGATTGAGCGTGTGAAGACGGCCGTTGATGCACTGAAAATCGAGCTGACGCGCGAACAGTGGTATCGCGTATGGGTGGCATCTAAAGGTCACGGTGTGCCATAGAAAGCAATTCGTATAGAAGTCAAAGCCAGCTAAGTAAGCTGGCTTTTTTGTGTTCGCCTAACATGTTTCTCCAAAACTGTGATTAAGGTGGAATAATTTTCAAAAACACTCATAATGCACTCTGTTTTTCACCAGTTGGATATTTCCATTGAGCACTTCAAAATTCTCTTCAATCGCCCTTAAACCAGAGCTTCTAAATACGTTAGATTCTCTTGGTTATACTGAAATGACGCCGATCCAAGCGTTAAGTCTTCCTACTATCCTAAATGGCAAGGACGTTATCGGTCAGGGTAAAACGGGTTCAGGTAAAACAGCTGCTTTCGGTTTAGGCGTGCTGCAGAACCTACGCGTTAAGCGTTTCCGTGTTCAGTCTTTAGTGTTATGTCCGACTCGTGAGCTTGCAGACCAAGTAGCAAAAGAGATTCGTACTCTTGCTCGTGGTATTCACAACATTAAAGTGCTGACACTATGTGGCGGTATGCCAATGGGCCCACAGATTGGTTCACTAGAGCATGGCGCACACATTCTTGTGGGCACACCTGGTCGTATTCTTGATCACCTAGAGAAAGGCCGCATTGACCTGTCTGAGCTGAACACACTTGTGTTAGATGAAGCGGATCGCATGCTAGAGATGGGTTTCCAAGACGCTTTGGATGCTGTGATTGAAGCGGCGCCAAAAGAACGCCAAACTCTGCTATTCAGTGCGACTTTCCCTAAACAGATCAAATCTGTTGCAGACCGCATTATGCGCAATCCAGAAATGGTGAAGGTTGAATCAACACACGATCACTCAAGCATCCAACAACACTTCTACAAGTTAGAAGGTTCTGAAGCTCGTGATGACGCTCTAGAGTTGCTGTTACTTCATCACCAACCGGAGTCTGCGGTTGTGTTCTGTAACACTAAGAAAGAAGTGCAGAACGTAAACGATGAGCTAAGCCACCGCGGTTTCAGTGTTATCGAACTTCATGGTGACATGGAACAGCGTGAACGTGACCAAGCTTTGGTTCAGTTCTCAAACAAAACCATCTCGATTCTAGTGGCGACAGACGTTGCGGCTCGCGGTCTTGATGTTGATAACCTAGATGCTGTGTTCAACTTTGAATTGTCTCGCGACCCTGAAGTTCACGTACACCGTATTGGTCGTACTGGCCGTGCAGGAAGCAAAGGCGTAGCGATCAGCTTTTTTAGTGAAAAAGAGATGTACCGTGTTGCTCAAATTGATGAGTACATGGACATGCCAATCGAGCCATCTGAACTGCCAGCAAAACCAATTGCTAAGCCGTACTACTCAAACATGGTTACCATCCAAATTGATGGCGGTAAGAAAGCTAAGCTTCGTGCTGGTGATATTCTTGGCGCACTGACGGGCCAAGGCGGCATTGATGGTAAATCAGTAGGTAAGATCAATCTGTTTGCAATGCGTGCTTACGTAGCGGTAGAAAGATCTGTGGCTAAAAAAGCACTGAACAAAATCGAATCAGGTAAAATGAAGGGTCGTCAATTCCGCGCCCGAATCCTGAAGTAATTCGAGACTGAATCCCTTTGCTGCGATATGTCTAATTAACGACATTGCTAATTAATGGCATTGCAGTAAAGGGTGTTCCACAAAATGCCACTTAAGTTTCTTATCTTAGGTTTATCGACCTAGTCCTCTATACCAAAGCATTATTCATCGGGTCTTATCGAATAAAGATCGTTGATATGTTTTCCTTCGCTAAGATACCAAGTCATCGCTTCCTGTCGATTGTGAACCAATATCGTGATTGTGGTTATTGAACCATCATCAAAATAACAAAGCTCATATTCTAAATCGCTTGGATGATCAGGAATAGCGGCCATAGCTTCCCTCCCAAATATCAATCATTTTAAATACGTCAACCCAACTCATTTATAGGGTTCGTATCACGTCAAATGAGTAATAAAATCAAGTCACATCACTGCCATTAATTATTTTTAGTTTAATCATTTGCCTAAATAGCTAGATTAGCAAGTTTGGGTCTCAATTTATCTCAAAGTTCTTACGACCACTGTTTATTAAGACTACTTTTATAAGAGCTAGAATTAGCGTTATAAAAACTGGGCTAACCTTAAAGGGATGAGTTAATCGGTTTGTGGCTTTGTTGAATGTCGTGAGAGGGTAGAATGAGAAAGTGCCGGTGGTTAGTTTTAGTGATCTGTTTTCTATTTACTGGGTGCGGGACCAAGTTCGCCTATAACAATATAGGTTGGTTTGTCGTTAGCTATATAGAAGATTTTGTTTCCCTCTCAAATAGCCAAGAATCAGAGCTTGAAGAGCGATTAGATATATTACAGAAATGGCATAAAGAAACTCAGCTACCTCTGTACATCTCGCAATTAGAAGCGATTCAAAACGTAGATCGGTCGGATATGAATCCCGCTTTTATTGTTGGCCAAAGTGAAGAAACGAAAGAGCATATTCGCACAATCGTCAATAAGTTCGCTCCAGATATTTACGCCTTGAGTATGCAGCTTAGCCCTAAGCAAGACAGGGAGTTTTTAAAGAACTTTCGTGAAAAGCAGCAAGACTATTATGAAGAAAGGTTGTCGTTGAACGATGACGATTCGAGAGAGCGATACCGAAGCAGAATAGAAGAGCGTGCAGAACGGTGGTTGGGTTCAGTATCGAAAGAACAAAAACAGATTATTTTGGCTTGGTCTAAAGAGTGGGTAAATACCAATAGCAGTTGGCGACAATATCAAAACAACATCTATGAAGAGCTAACGACGCTGATGGCAAAGAAGAGCGATCTGCATATTGCTCAGCCAATTATTATGAAGTTGCTTTTAAACAATGAAGCTTATTATCCTGCTGAACTTGAGCCGCAGCTTAACCAAAATATGGAAACATCAGCCAAGTTTTTAGTAGATATGGCCGCGACCAGCAGTAACAAGCAGTGGGCGTATTTTATGAATGAGTTAGAAAGCCTCAAAGGAACGTTGGAGTCATTGCAAGAGTAGAGCGTTCTTTTTAAAGGCTAGCGGTCATTATCGAGCTAGCCTTTCATCAAACTGAATTTCGGAACCTAACCCCTGTTGCTCATCAGTAGTTTTGGAATCGAACCTTTGGCTGTCCTAGATATTTTCTGCATCAGTTGAAAGCTTGGCTGTTGAATGCCGTGATCACTTTGCAATTCATCAATCATCAATAACCACAACCTTGCTGTCATTTCTGAATCGGCTAACGCTCTGTGGAAAGTACCGTCGTTGTCGATATTTTTGAAACGCACAAGGTCGCCTAGCTTATGAGTTGGTGCGTCTTGGATTAGCCGACGAGCAATCAACATTGAGCATGCAAACTGTCCGTTGTAATCACGCCCTATATCGTCTAATTCTGCGTCGAGAAAGCGTTTATCAAACGATGCATTATGAGCAACAAGCTGACTGTCTTGAATAAAGTCTGCAAACTCATCCATCACTTCACTGCAACTGGCCGCGGTGTTCAGCATGCGGTTAGTAATGCCGGTGTAGCTTTCAATGAAGCCACTCACACGAAACCCTGGATTCATGAGTTGTTGGAAGGTGTCGACGACTTCGCCGTTAACGAGTTTAACCGCACCGATCTCAATCGCTCGGTCACCCATGTTTGGTGATAAGCCTGTGGTTTCGAAATCGAGAACGATAACGGAATCTGCGGAGTTTGAAGCCATCGTGTTTCCTAATTGCTGTTTGGTAGTATCGCTTTATATGGGGCGTTTGGTGTTGCTATGGGTCAATCAGTTATTTGCTAGTGCCGATAGTAAGTTCAGTGTAACCCGTCGAATCGTCGTGCTCTCTGCTGAAGGTCAAAGTATCGTAGCGGTGAACGATAAGTTCAGTGGTGGTTGCGATAATCGTCCCTTCAAGCAAATGCCCACCAATCACGTTGCCATTCTCATCAGCAACGGATATATGAACATGCTGGTGGTTTGGGGTTAGCGTCGCCATAAGAGACACAATTTCGAACGGAGCTGTGATTAGCTTGGTGTTGTTCGCATTAGCTAAACGAATATTGAGTTGAGAGACACAACCGACACAAGATGCGATAGAGCCTGCCGAGATGTTGTGTGTGGTCACTAACCTTTGGATCTCAAGCTTTAGGTCTTGGCCGCGGGTTAATCTCGTTGCGATAGGAGTAATCATCTCATACCTCTGTTTTATCTGTGTATCAAAGAACAAAACGAAGCCGCATAGGGCTTCGTTTTATTTTCATTTTGGCTAATGCGACTTTTCTTTTGGTTAATGCAACTTTGCATTTTCTGTCGCTGAAATTACTTAGTCTTGTTGCTGTTCTCTTTTCTTCTTAGGAACGAAGTTCAATACTGAGATTGGCACTTCTTTGCGTGGTTCGAAACCTTCAACAACGCGACGTTCAATCAAGTGACCCAGACGCTTTTCAATAATGCACAGGTTTTTGAAGTTATCTTTTGATAGGAAAGAGATCGCTTCGCCAGATGCATCAGCACGGCCTGTACGACCAATACGGTGAACATAGTCGTCCGCTGGGAATGGCATGTCGTAGTTCACTACGCGGCTTAGGTTGTCGATATCGATACCACGAGCAGCAACACCCGTCGCGACTAAGTATTTTAGGCGACCTTTCTTAAAGTCAGCCAAGATTTTTTCACGAATCGCTTGGCTACGTCCACTGTGGAAAGCTTCCGCTTGAATACCACGTTTCTCAAGTTGAGCAACCAACTTAGCCGCGCCGTGCTTGGTTTCGATAAAGATAAGCGCTTGGTCCCAGTTACCTTCGGTAATCATGTGGCTCAATAGTGCTGACTTACGGTCTTTATCTACCGTTACCAACCATTGCTCAATGTTCGCTTTAGACGCATCAGTCTTGGCAATCGAAATCTCTTCCGCTTCACTGATTGCACTTTTCGCTAGTGCACGCACTGGCGTTGAAAGCGTTGCCGAGAACAGCAGGTTTTGGATGTCTTGTGGTAGACGCGCGATGATCTTGTTGATGTCTTCAATGAAACCCATGTCTAGCATGCGGTCAGCTTCATCTAGAACCAGTACTTCCACTTCATCAAAGTGAACGGCACGTTGTCCGTACATGTCGATCAAACGACCTGGTGTTGCCACAAGAATATCCACGCCTTCAATAAGACGATCTTTCTGGTGTTGGTAAGACACGCCACCGTACATCGCTAGTGATGTTAGGTTTAGGAACTTCGCGTACTTAGTGATGTTCTGTTCAACCTGAACTGCCAGCTCACGCGTTGGTGTCAGGATAACTGCGCGGATACGTTTTTTACGCTGCGTTTCACCTTTGCTTAGCATTTCTAAGATAGGGAGAACAAAGCTCGCAGTTTTACCTGTACCTGTTTGTGCTGCAGCAATAAGGTTCTTACCAGAAAGAACAATCGGAATTGCTTTTTCTTGAATAGAGGTTGGCTTTTCATAGCCTTGTTTTGCAACGGCTTTAACAATAGGTGAGCTTAATCCAAGCTTGGAAAATGGCATAAGTTTCTCGGTATGATTTGGCTAAATAGCGATGGAAAGGTTTAACAATCTTATACAAGGATAAGATTAATGGCGGCATTCTACCATGTTGCTTGTGTACCGCTAGTAACATAGACACTTTAGTTGGATAATACTGGCTCAATAGCACAACGATAAGGCAGGAATGTAGAGCAAATAGCAAATCCGGTGGAGGATTAATCTCCCACTTATTTTTGGTTCATCGCGGCTTTCC